>JASFTY010000445.1:0-3716 GCA_050050535.1 Gemmatimonadales bacterium
CGCCGCGTTCCCGGTAGATGCCCCCCAGACGCCACCAGCCGTTCAGCGAAGCTGGGTAGAGCGCCACCAGGCGCTCGAGCATCTCGATCGCTTCGTCTACTCTGCCGGCCTGCGCCAGGTTGTCCGAACCCATCGTCAGGGCCATGTCCGGAATCGCGACGTCATAGCCGTAGTGTAGTGACAGCCCGGCATAGTACTGCTCGATCTCGGCGAGCGATGCCACCCCGGCCTTGGCCGGGAATTCGTAACCGCTGAACACCAGGGTCAACCCTTCGCGCAGGCCCGTCGGCGCGAGGAAATCTCCGTTTTTCTCTACGACGTCCAGCTTCCACGCGAACTGAGCCGGCCTATTGGCGGACAAGGCGTCCTCGAGCCGCGGCAGGTACTCGAGCGCCTCGGGGAAGTCGCTATCCTCTGCTATTACATACAAGAAATTGTCGAGTGTGTCTCTCTCGGCGAGGACCGTCCGGACTCTTTCGATCAAGTAGTTACGCTGCTGTAAATAGCGGAACGGGTTGTTCAAGATATAGACATCGAAAGTCTCAGGTTGCTGTGTCAGGGTGTAGAGACCGAACGTGCCCCCGGCCTGTGGCCCGACCAGGATTCGAAAACCCGCCGTCCGGTAGTTCGCTTCCACGAATGGCATCAGCTCCTCGACTACGAACTGCAAGAAGCGGTCGGCGCCGGCCGGGTTTCCTTCACGATCGAGCGGCAGGTAGTCGCGGTAACGGTCGGTGTTGGCAACCCCCACCAGGATCACCGGCGGCATCCGCGTGATGCTCAGCAGCGTCGTGATGTGCAGGGCTTCGGCGAAATAGTTCCGGACCTGTCCGCCGTAGAGGATATAGATGACTGGGTATCCGATCGCCGACGCCTCATAGCCGCGCGGCAGGTTGACCAGCAGCGTGCGCTGTTCGTCGAGTATCGTGGAGTGGATCGTCCGGTAGTGGCCGATGACGATATCGTCGTTGTCCTCTTGCGCGGCGGCGGGCGGCGCCGTCGTCGCCGTCAGCAGTGCCAACGTCAGGGTACACAAAGAGCGACTCCGCGTCGAAAACCCCATTCGTCAGACTCCCTATCGATCGGTTGGCAGGAAGCGAGTTGTCGCGGCCGCGGCGTTTGGATGCTGTGCGGCACTCGAGCTGCGGAACCTGTCGAGAATCACTCGTACCTCAGCGTCTCCATCGGGTCCACCCGCGCCGCGCGGAGCGCCGGGGCCAGCGATGCCGCGAGGCCGGTGGTGATCAGCACGAGCGCGATGAGCGTGTAGATCCTCCAGTCCCACGGGCTCGCACCGAACAGGATTTCGCGCATCGCCGGTGCCAGGAGCGCTGCCAGCGCCACGCCGGCGGCGAGGCCGAGGGCAAGTTGGACCAGACCACTTTTCGCCGTGAGCCAGAGGATGCGCCGCGCGTCGGCACCCAGGGCCATCCTGATGCCGATCTCGCGGGTGCGGCGCCGGACGAGGAAAGCCATCACGCCGTAGAGCCCGACGGTCGCAAGCACGAGGCCGGCAAGGCCGAACACCACGAACAGCATGGCGAAGGTGCGCTCGGGCGCGGTGTTCTCGGAGATGAGCCGGGCGAGCGAGCCGACCTCGTAGATCGGCAGGTTGGGATCGATGGCGGCGACCTCGTCGCGGACCATCGGGGCGAGAGCGAGCGGGTCGCCGGCGGTGCGTAGCAGGACGCTCATCGTTCGCCGCGTGCTCTGCGCAAAGGGCAGGTAGACGCCTTCCGAGCCGCGCTCGCGCCGGCCAGCCATCGCCAGGTTGGGCGCGACACCGACGATCGTGCGCCAGGGGGTCTCCGAGTCGAGGCTGCCCAGCTTGATCCGCCGGCCCAGGGGATCCTGGCCGGGGAAGTAGAGCCGGGCGAACCGCTGATTTATGATCGCCACCGGCTCGCTCTCAGCGTGATCGATGGCGGAGAACAGGCGTCCGGCGAGTAGCTGGACATCGAGAGTATGGAAGTAATCGTCACTGATCTGCGCGAACGCGGCCCAGGGCAGGTCCCGGTCACGATCGTAGCCCTCGCCCTCTATCTGGAATGTGTTCATGTTCCAGTTACCACCCGGTGGCCACAAGACGATGGCGGCGGACAGTACTTCGGGGCGACTCTCCAGACGGTCGAGCAACTCGCTGTAGAAGCGGTCGATGGCCGGGCGGTCCGGGTAGTCCTCAGAGCGCAACTGGACCCGTGCCGTGAGCACGTCCTCGGTGGCGAACTCGAGCTCGCTGGCCTCTTCGATTGCCACTCCCTTCACCATCAATCCCGCCACGGTCAGGAGCCCGCACGATAGGGCGACCTCGGTGACGACCAGCGCGCGACTGAAACGGCTCAGCCGCAGGCTGGAGCTACGGGTCGCATCCTTGAGCACCTCGTTCATCTCGACGCCCGTGGCCTTGAGCGCGGGTCCCAGGCCGGCGAGTATCGTCGCGACGAGGATGAGGGCGAAGCAGAAGGTGATCACCGCCGGATCGATTTCGACCCACATCCAGAAGAAGGGAATCTGATGCGCCATCGCCCGATTGAAGAGCGTGACCCCTAGCTGTGCGAGTCCGATTCCCAGCGCGCCGCCCAGCGCCGCGATGGCGAGCGCCTCGGCGAGGGCTTGGGTGATGAGTGCACTGCGGCCGGCGCCCAACGCCGCCCGAATCGCCACCTCTCGATTTCGCGCTGCGGCGCGTGCCATGAGAAGATTCGCCACGTTGGCGCAGGCGACGAGCAGCACCGAGGCGACGACGGCGACCATGATGTTCATCAGCAGCGCGTCGCGCTTCTCGACGACGTGCTCCTTGTAGACCGCGACCCGTGTGCTCGTCCCCTCGTAGCTCTCGGGGTGCGCCAGCTCGAGACGTCGGGCGAGCGCCGCGAACTCGGCGCGCGCCGACTCCAGCGGGACGCCTTCGCTCAGGCGCCCGAAGGCTCGGATGTAACGGTCTCCGCTCGGCTCCGCCGAAGGATCGAGCTCGAGCGGGATCCAGAGCGCCTGCTGGTAGGGGAACCGGAAGTCCTCGGGCATGACGCCTACGATGGTCCGCTGCAGCCCGTTCGCTCGGATGGTCCTGCCGATGATCGCCGCGTCGCCGCCGTAGCTCTCCTGCCAGAGCCGGTGGCCGAGCACGACGACCGGTTCGGCGCCGGGCCGCTCATCCTCCGGGAGGAATCCCCGGCCCAGCACGGGCGTTACCCCGAGCGTCTGGAAGGCGTTCGCGGTGACCGCCGCGGCCTCGACGCGTTCCGGGCGGTTTTCCGTTCCGGACACGTTCATCTCGTAGTCGACGAACCCGGCGAGCCCCTCGAGCGTGGTCTGCGCGTCGCGCCAGGTCTGGAACTCGTGGGCGTTCAACTGGATGTCGAACCGGTTCCGAGCGACCTGGTCGCGGAACAGGTAGATCAGGCGGTCGGGCTCCTGGAAGGGCAGATCGCGCAGCAGGCCGTGTGAGATGCTGAACATCGTGGTCGTGGAGCCGATCCCCAGCGCGATGGCGACGGCGGCGAAGATCGCGAGGCCTGGAGCCCTGGCCAGCAGCCGGAGCCCGTAGCGAAGATCTCGGAGCAGACCGTACATGTCAGCACTACCGGTAAGTGGGGCCAACCACTTCACCTTACGCGACGGCAGGGAGGCCTGTTTCGCCCGGGGGCGGGAGTCCGTGTCAACGGCGGCGCCGGCCACGGTGCTGTTGCGAGGAGGTCCGCGACTACGCTAGCTTT
>JASFTY010000446.1:0-3710 GCA_050050535.1 Gemmatimonadales bacterium
ATGCCGGCGGCCACGCACAGCATGACGAACAGCGCCGCCGGGTAGCCGAAATAGAGTCCCAGCTCGGGCATGTTCCAGGGCGACCTCGCAGTGTCGAAGTTCATGCCGTAGAGCCCGGCGATGAAGCCCAACGGTATGAAGATCGTTGCGATAATGGTCAGGACCTTCATCACCTCGTTCATCCGGTGCCCCACCGTGGACTGATAGAACTCCATCAGCCCGGCGTTGATCTCGCGGTACGACTCCAAGAGGTCGATGATGCGTACCGCATGGTCGTGACAGTCGCGGAAGTACGTCCGTGTCGTGTCCGTGATCAGCGGTACCGGGTCGCGGATCAGCGCGTTGAGTATGTCGCGTGTGGGCCAGACGGCGCGGCGCAGCGACAGAAGCTCGTGCTTAGTGTGAAAGATGTGGCTGACACTCTCGGGCTCCGGCTCCCGGGCGATCTCTTCCTCGATCGTATCCAACCGCTCGCCCACCGATTCCAGCACCGGGAAGTAGCTGTCGACCACGGCGTCGAGCAGGGCGTAGGCCAGGTAGTCGGGAGCTAGGAAGCGCGACCTCGGCTCTTCCCGCAACCGCTTGCGCACCGGCTCGAAGCAGTCGCCCGGCTGCTCCTGAAAGGTCAGCACGTAGTTGCGTCCCAGGAAGAGGCTGAGCTGCTCGGTGCAGAAGGCGCCCTCGCGAACTTGCGGCATGCGCGCGACGAGGAAGACGGAGTCGGGGTAGTCCTCCAGCTTGGGACGCTGGTTGGCGTTGGCCACGTCTTCCAGCGCCAGCGGGTGCAGTCCGAAGACTTCACCGATGGTCTGGATGACGTTCGCATCGCCCAGCCCATCGACGTTCACCCAGGTCAGCGGCCACTTCTCGAGATAGTCCGCGATGGCGCGCGGATCGTCGATCTCCCGCTCTACCATGTCGTCCGGTCCGCAGGCGATGACGCGAATCGTCGGTGCCAGCGCCTCGGGGTGGCTCACGATCGTTCCCGGTGCCGTGCCGGGCGCGGTGTGTGGGGCGATCCGCGGACGCCGCCGTTTCATGACTACACCAATATTCAGCATGTCATCCTCCGAGCTGGTGGTGACCGGCGTGCATCTGGCGCTTCTTGATCCTGTAGCCGACCTGACGAGCTTGATCAGCGGCCGCTCCGGCGACCGGACGTACATGTATATATTACGCGTGCTGACCGCTCGGCAACGAAACCTCACGGACTACGCCGTGGTTGAGTGTTCCGTAGACGAGTCTGTCGGATGAGTTGGGTGCACGACGACCTCTGGAACCAATTGGGTATGCACGTCGATAGTTCGACCCCTGCTGTGACACCGATGCGCCCGTTGCCCACGCGCGTGTTCGTTCGGGCCATGAATGCACGGGCCGGACCGCCGAACGCATCACCCTGCTCACCGTCCGCCCGTGTTCGCGCCGTCGCCACGGTTCTGCTCGCGCTGCTGGTGATGTTGCCGCGGCCGGGCGCTGGACAAGTAGCTCGGGTCCGCGTCGAGATCGAGGGGATCGGGGGCAGACTGCGGGAGAATGCGCTCTCGGCTCTCAGTCTCAATGCGGCGGCGCGGGAAGGCGAGCTGGCAGTCGACCGGATTCGGCGCCTGCACGCCCGGGCGCCGGGCGAGATCGCGAATGCGTTGCAGGCGTACGGCTACTATCGGCCGCACATCGACGCCGCAATTCGCCAGGAGGGGACTCGCTGGGTCGCGCGCTACACTGTCGACCAGGGCGCACCGTTACTGGTCAGCGGGCTCGATCTTCAGCTGCGCGGCGCGGGGGCTGAGGACCGTCGCCTGCGGCAGGTAGCAAGCCAGTTCCCGCTGGCCGTCGGATCCATTCTCGAGCACGCCGCCTACGAGTCGGGGAAGTCGGCGCTTCTATCCAGAGCGGCCGACCTGGGTTTCCTGGACGCCACATTCGAGCGAAGCGAGATCCGGATCGATCTCGACTCGTACTCGGCCCAGATTGTACTGCACTTCGAGACGGGCAGTCGCTTCGCATTCGGGCCGGTCACCTTCCAGCAGGACGTGGTCGAGCCCGCAGTACTGGAGGGATACGTTCCGTTTCGTCGTGGCGAACCCTTCAGCATCTCGCGGTTGTTGGAGCTTCAGGCGCGGCTCAGCGCGAGCCCCTATTTCGACCGCGTCGAGGTGCAGCCGCGCCGCGATCTTGCCGAGGGGCTCGAGGTACCGGTGGACGTCGACATGGTACCTCGTAAACCGCAGCGCTTCGAGGTCGGGGCGGGCTACGGCACCGACACCGGGCTACGGGGCACGCTGGAGGCGACACTGAGGCGTGTCAACCGGCGCGGTCACCAGGCACAGGCGCGATTGAACCTGTCGCGAGTAGAGCAGAGCATCGCCGCACGCTACCTGATGCCGAGCCTCTACCCACGCACCGATGTGGTGACGCTCTCAGCGGGGTTCGCCCGGTTGCACACGGCGACCAGCGAGAGCGAGCAGGTCCTACTGGGAGCGAGCATCGCGCGCTCGAGGGGCGCGTGGGACGAGACTCTGTCGCTCGACCTCAGTCGGGAGTCGTACGAGGTTGGTGCAGACACCGGGGTCGCGCATCTCCTGATGCCGGGTGGGAACTGGTCGCGGACCGACGCTGACGACCGGATCTTCACGAACCGGGGCTATCGGTTGCGGTTCCACGTGCGTGGTAGTCACGACGCGCTCTTGTCGGACGTGTCGTTCGTGCAGCTGCGGGCGAGCGGGAAGCTCATTCGCAGCATTTGGGAACGAGTGCGGTTCATCGCGCGCGCCGATCTCGGAGTCATTTTCGCGTCGGATTTCCGTCGGCTGCCGCCGACGATTCGGTTCTTCGCCGGCGGCGACCAGAGCGTGCGGGGTTTCGCGTATCGCTCGTTGGGGAGGCGAGACGAGGTGGGTGAGATGGTCGGTGGCGAGGTGCTCGAGGTCGCCAGTGCCGAACTGGAGTACCGATTCCTCGAGCGCTGGGGTCTGGCGGGCTTCTACGATGTCGGTGACGCGCTCGATTCCTTCTCGCTCTCGCTGGAGCAGGGGGCCGGGCTGGGGCTGCGCTGGCTTTCGCCGATCGGCTTGGTGCGAGTGGATGGTGCATTGGCGGTCAGTCGATCGGGCACGCCGTTCAGGCTACACCTGACTGTGGGGCCGGACCTGTGAGGATGCGGATCCGAGGGCGGAGGCTCAAGCGAGCGCTGGCGGGTCTCGCGGCGGCGCTGGTCGTGGCCTGGGCGCTGGGCTGGTGGGTCGTGTCGACGCGGCCGGGAGCCCGCCTGGCCGTAGGCGTTGCCGGGGTGCTCGGCGTTCCCATCGCGGTCGACGAGGTGGCAGGTCGACTGCGCGGGCCTCTCGTCCTCGTCGGCGTTCGCGTCGAGACGGACGCGGCGGTGGTCGAGATCGATAGTCTCAGGGTCGAGTGGCGGCTGGCGCGGCTGCTGAGGAAGCATCTTGACATCGATAGTCTGTGGGCCACGGGCGTCCACGTCGCCGTCAGCGCGGCGCCGCAAGAGCGCCCCCTGGCCGGACCGCCCGGGGAGCGGGAGATCGCATCCCCGCTGCGCGTGACATTCGACGCCGCGGTGGTCGAAGGAGTTGCGGCCGACGCACCGTATGGCGTGTCGATCCGGGAGGGCCGGCTGCGGGCGGCGGGAGGCCTGGAGGACTATCGGCTCGAGGTGGAGGCGGCGCTCGAGGCGCGGGGGGCAAGCGGCCGCCTTC
>JASFTY010000447.1:0-3700 GCA_050050535.1 Gemmatimonadales bacterium
CTCCTTAATCAAGGAATGGCCCGTCTTCCACATGATCGGCCTGCCGCCCGCCTCTTTGATGCCATCTTCGAGCGTCTGCGAGCACTTCACGTCGAAGATGATCCGCTCGCCGGCTCTCCGCTTCAAGGCATCGAGAGCGTACACCAGCAGTAGAAGATCCCCCCGCACTACGTCTCCATTCTCGTCGACGGCGCCGATACGGTCGGCGTCCCCATCGAACGCGATTCCCAGCTCCGCATCCGACGCCCGCACCCGCTCGATCAGATCGACGATGTACTCGTCGACCGTAGGGTCGGGATGATGATTGGGAAATGTGCCGTCCGAATCGCAATACAGCGCATCGACCTGCGCACCGATACCTTCTAGTACGGGAACCGCAGCCAGGCTCCCCGTGCCGTTACCACAGTCGATGACCACCTTCACCGGTCGCGCCAGCTCGAACCTGCCCGCGACATCGGCGACATACGCATCGAGTATCTCGCGCTCCGCCACACTTCCCTGACCCGTCGCGAAGTCTCGAGAGTCGATCCGCCGCCGCAGAAGCTGGATGGAGCGGCCGTAGAACGGGCGGTCCGCGGTCAGCATCTTGAAGCCGTTGTACTCGGGCGGGTTGTGCGAGCCGGTAACCTGTATACCCGCGTCACAGCCGATATGGTGTACGGCGAAATAGAGCGCCGGCGTGGGCACGAGTCCGACGTGTGTCACTTGCGCACCCGCGGCCTGCAGCCCCTCGGCAAACGCTGCAGCGAGCTCCTCCGAGCTGAGGCGGTTATCGTGACCCAGCGCCACCGACGGGGCCGGCCTTTCGAGGTCCTCCCGCAGCTGACTACCGTAGGCTCGTCCGAGCAGCCGCGCGACATCGGCCGTCAAGTCCTTACCGACGACTCCCCTCACGTCGTACTCGCGAAAGATGTGATGGCTAACCGGCGTCACCTTACACCTCCAGCGGGGCCGCGCCGCTCACGGCTCTTCCAGTTGTCGGGGAAACAGATCAGGGTCGCGCGTCGGCGACCTGCTCGGCAACGGGCGCCAACCCCTCCACGCTCTGCCGAGCCTTGAGAAGCGGCCACGACGGCAGTATCCCCAGGTAGATCGTGATCGCCGCGCAGACCACAAGCGCCGCCCGCAGCGCGCCACCCCACGCGATACGCCCCATGTCCGCCACCGCCGGCTTCATGTACATGGCAACGATGACGCGCAGATAGTACCAGTACGAGATGAGCGTCGTGATGACCAGGATGACCGGCAGGTCGATGTAGCCCGCGTCCACCGCCGCCCGCAGAATGTAGAACTTCCCTACGAACCCGGCGGTCGGCGGCAGGCCGGCCAGCGACACTAGAAAGATCGAGAGCACGGCGGCCGCCCAGGGATGGGTCCAGCCCAGCCCGGCGTAGTCGGACAGTCGCTGGCGCTCGTCTCCCTTCCCTGCCAATACCAGGACGATCGCGAACGCGCCCACGATCATCGCGGTGTAGGCGACCAGGTAGAAGAGGAAGGACGCCATTCCCGACTCGTTGGCGGCGATCAACGCGACGAGCAGGTACCCCGCATGGGCGATAGACGAGTAGGCTAGCAGCCGCTTGATGTCATCCTGCACCAGCGCGATCAGGTTGGGAACGATCATCGTCAGCATGGCCAAGACCCAGATGATCCGCTCCCAGTACACGTGCAGGTCGCCCAACGCGACTACGAAGATCCTTATGAACGCGGCGAAGGCCGACGCCTTGATCGCCGCCGCCAGGAACGCAGTCACCGGCGTCGGGGCGCCCTCGTACGCGTCGGGCGTCCAAACGTGAAACGGTACCGCGGACACCTTGAACCCGAACCCGATGGCTAGCAGTGCGAGCCCCGCAATGGCGAGCAGACCGAGCGCCTCGCCGTCGAGCACGCCCCGCATCTCCGCTAGATTCGTCGTGCCGCTCGCCCCATACAGCATCGCCATCCCATACAGCAGGAAGGCGCTCGAGAATGCGCCCAGCAGGAAGTACTTCAGCGCCGCCTCCGCAGAACGGGGGTCGCGACGATTGAATCCTACCAGCACGTAAACGGCGATCGACATCAACTCGAAACCCAGAAAGATCAATATCAGGTCCCGGCTCCCGGCCAGCACCATCATGCCGACGACCGCGAACAACATCAGGGCGTAGAACTCACCCTGCGTCAGACCTTCCCGCGTCGTGTAGTCGAACGATATGAAGATGACGAGCGCCGCCGCACCCAGGAACAGAAAGTTGGTGAAGATGCGGTAGCCGTCGAGCGCCACCATCCCCGTAGCGGCAGGTTCCTCCACGCCGATCAACCAAAAGTTTGCGACAGCGGCAAGCGCGAGTACGATCAGGCTACCCCAGCCGACGGCTCGCGAGTCCGCCGAGCCCCGCCGACGGAACCCGTCGTACATCAGCAGCAGAACCGCACCGGTCGTGAGAACCGTCTCGGGCAGCAGTGCCCACAAGTAGTCGAGATGACTGGAGAAATCTATCTGCATCGCTGCACTCACCGCGTTCCTGTCCGGTCGAACGAGCTACCGACGACAGCCAGGTCCTGATCCGTTCTGCCGGCCTCGCGCTCGACTACAGTAACGATTCGTTCGCTCAACGCCTCCGCCGACGCGGCGACCCGGTCGATGAACGGCTTCGGGTAAACGCCCATCAGCACGATCATGATCAGCAGCGGAACGATGACCGCCAGCTCCAGCTTGGAGAGGTCGAGCAGCTTCCGGTTCTCTTCTATGGTCACGTCGTTCCAGACGACTCGCCGGATCATCGGCAGCATGTAGTACGCAGCGAAGATCACGCCGGTCGTCGCCAGCAGTGTCACCCATGGATGGTTCCCGAACGAGCCGACGAGGATCAGAAACTCACCGACGAACCCGTTCAGGCCGGGAAGCCCTATCGAGGACAATCCGACCAGCACGAGCGCTCCACAGTAGACCGGTATGACATTCGCCAGGCCGCCGTAATCCGACACCTCGTAGCTGTGCCGCCGGTTGTACAGGAACCCCGCCAGGATGAACAGAGCCCCCGTCGAGACACCGTGGTTCACCATCTGCAGCACGCCGCCCGTCAACGACTGCGCCGTCAGTGCGAACGTCCCCACCATGATGAACCCGAGGTGCGCCACCGACGTGTAGGCGATCAGCTTCTTGAGGTTCGGCTGGACCGCGGCCACCCAGGCCGTGTAGATGATCCCCAGCAGCGCCAGAATCATGATGACCAACAGGACCGTTCGATCCAGCGCCACGCTCGGGAATAGCGGGATGGCAAAACGCAGGAAGCCGTAGACGCCCATCTTCAGCAGCACCGCCGCCAGGATCACCGAGCCCGCCGTAGGGGCTTCCACGTGGGCGTCAGGCAACCAGGTATGGAACGGGAACATCGGGACCTTGATGGCGAACGCCAGCCCGAACGCCAGGAACATCCAGTATTGCAGCCCCGTCGGCACCACCACCCGCAGCATGTCCGCGTAGGCCAGGCTCGCGAACCCGAACTGAGCCTGGTGCAGACGGAACAGCACGATGATCGCCACCAGCATCAGCAAAGAGCCAAACGCCGTGAACAGGAAAAACTTCACCGCGGCGTAGATCCGGCGCTCGTGCCCCCACACCCCGATCAAGAAGTACATGGGGATGAGCGTGACCTCCCAGAACACGTAGAACAGGAAGAGGTCGAGCGCCACGAACACGCCCAGTATGCCCGTTACC
>JASFTY010000448.1:0-3692 GCA_050050535.1 Gemmatimonadales bacterium
CGAACCGGGTCGTGTAACCCACACCATTGACCATGACGCCATCGATCAACCCCTGATCGACAACTCGCCAGCTGAACACGCAGAGCCACTTGAACGGCCGTACGATCACCAGGTCGTAGAGTTCGTCCACGTAGTACTTGTGATACAGCAGGCCCCAGATGCCCGCGGGCTCCTTCGCCTCGCGGGCCGGCAAGTACTTCTTTCCGCTCAGTGCGTTGAAGACGATCAGAACCGTGACGATCGCCGCAGCGGTCGAGATCATCGCCCACATCCCTTCGCCACCACCGACCGGTGACACGTGCGCCGCTTCACCCAAGTGCTCGACCAGTATGTGCTCGGCCTCCGCGAAGCTCGGGTGGAGGAAGTGGTGCAGCCAGGTGAACTCCGGCAACAGCGGCAGTGCCTCCGGAACATTGACCCAACCGGTGACCACCGAGCCGATCGCCAGCACGACGAGCGCGCCCACCATGATCGGGGCCGCCTCGTGCAGGTACTTGCGCGCTCGCTCTCCCGTACGGTTCTCGCCGTGGAAGGTCATCACCAGCCAGCGCGTGATATAGCCCGCCGTCAGCAACGCCGTGATCACGCCGATGACCCAGAGAACCGTCTGGCCACGCGCGCCGGCCGACCAGATGATCTCATCCTTCGAGAAGAAACCGGCCAGCGGGAAGACGCCGGCAAGCGCCAACGCACCCACCCAGGCGGTCTTGAACGTCGTCGGCAAGTATCTCTTCAGCGCGCCCATGTTGCGCATGTCCTGCGTCACATCCTCACCGGCCGGCTCGCCGGCGTGCTCCAGCGCATGATGCATCGCATGGATCACCGCGCCCGACGCCATGAACAAGAGCGCCTTGAAGAACGCGTGGGTCCCGAGATGAAAGATCCCCGCCGTGTAGGCCCCCACCCCGACGGCCAGGAACATGTAGCCCAGCTGCGAGATCGTGCTGTAGGCGACGACTCGCTTGATGTCGAATTGCTGCACCGCGATCGTACCCGCGAACAGCGCCGTCACTCCACCGACCACCGCCACGACGTTCATGCTCAGGGGCGCCAGCGCGAACAGCACCCCCGCCCGCGCCACCAGGTAGACGCCCGCCGTGACCATCGTCGCCGCGTGGATCAGCGCCGATACCGGCGTCGGACCGTGCATCGCGTCGGGTAGCCAGACATAGAGCGGTATCTGGGCCGACTTGCCGGTGCAGCCGAGGAACAGGAAGAGCGTTATCAGGGTGACCGCCGCGCCGCCGTATTCGAACGCGCGCGGCGCCGCCTCGAACACGCCCTGGAAGTCGAGCGTCCCGAGATAGGCGAACATGGCGAACATCGCCATCAGAAAGCCGAAATCGCCGATCCTGTTGACGATGAACGCCTTTTGACCGGCATCCGCCTTCGCGCTCTCCCTGAACCAGAAACCGATCAGCAGATAGGAGCAGAGCCCGACGCCCTCCCAGCCGATGAACATCAGCGGGAAGCTCGCGCTGAGCACCAGCACCAGCATGAAGAAGACGAACAGGTTGAGAAATGAGAAGTAGCGCGCGTACCCCGGATCCTCACTCATGTACCCGACGCTGTACACGTGGATGATGAAGCTCACGCAGGCCACGACCAGCGCCATGATGACCGACAACTGATCGAGCTGCAGCGCCGCGTCGATCCGCAGCTGACCGACCTCGATCCACGTCCAGTACGAGCGGATCACCGGCTCGGCCTCGTGAACCCCAGCGATGAGTACCAGGTTCACAGCCGCGATCAGGAAGGTCAGACCCAGAACGCCCGGGCCGATCAGGCTGACCAGCCGCCGCTGCCCGGGAGCCAGGTAGCCGATCGCGCCGTTCAGCACGAAACCCAGGAACGGCAGCAGGATCATCCAGGAGGGGAGGAACGGGACGAAGGCGCGTTCGTGTGCGCCCGCCGCTTCCTGCGCCAGTGAGAGTACGAGATCTATCAGGGTAGCCCCTACCATCTCAGCAACCTGAAGTTCCGGACGTCAACCGACTCATAGTGGCGGAAGATCGAGATTATTATGGCGAGACCGACGGCCGCCTCCGCGGCCGCCACCGTCATCACGAAGATCACGAACAGCTGGCCTTCGATCCCGACGTGCCGCGAGATCGCAACGAACGACAGGTTCACCGCATTGAGCATCAGCTCTATGCACATGAACATCACAATAGCGTTGCGCCGCAGCAGAACACCCGCCACACCCACCGCGAACAACACTCCGCTCACCACCAATGACTCGAAGAGCATGCGTCAGACTCTCCGCTTGGCGATCACGACCGCACCAACCATCGCGACCAGCAGCAGGACGCCGGTCACCTCGACCGCGACCACGTAGTTCTCGAACAGCGGCTCCGCCACCGCGCCCACCGCGCCCCGGTCCGCCAACAGCCGGGCCAGCGCATCGGACCGCGGCATCTCCGGCGCGTCCCGCGCCAGGACGAACAGCTCGGCGAACAGCACCAGGCCCAAGCCGAACCCGACGACCCACCAGAACTTGCCGCGGATGTCGGGATCGAACTCGTATCCCAGGTTGAGCAGCATGATCACGAACAGGAACAGAACCAGTATCGCGCCCGCGTAGACGACTACCTGGAGTGCGGCGATGAAATGGGCGTCGAGCAACACGAAGATCGCCGCCACCGAGAACAACGTCAGCACCAGGTACATGACGCTGTAGACCGGGTTCTTACGCGTGATCATCAACACGCTGCTCGCCACCGCGAGCCCCGCAAAACCGTAGAAGACCAGCTGACTGATATCCATTATGGGTCTATCGATCCAACCTCGATCGGCCGCCCCGGACCGCCGTCACTCCGATGCGGGATCTTCGGGGTCCCACAGCTGGGTGAACGGGTGGTCCTGAGCGCAGAGACGCTCGAGATCGTATACGAACCTCTCGCGGCTGTATTCCGCGGCCTCGTAGTGGACTCCGAGATGTATCGCCTCGACCGGACAGACTTCCTGGCAATAGCCACAGAAGATGCAGCGGAACTCGTCGATCTCGTAGACCGCCGCGTACCGCTCACCGTTCTCATCTTCCGCCGGGATCAGCTTGATACAGTTCGCCGGACAAATCGTCGGGCACAGGCCGCAGGCCACGCACTTGGACCGCCCGTCCTCGTGCACCGCCATGCGGTGCGTGCCACGCATCCGGGGCGCCAGCTCGTATTTCTCTTCCGGATACTGCTGCGCCACCGTGACCGGCCTGACCAGGTGTCGGAATGTGAGCGCCATACCCTTGAACGTCGCTCGAAGGTACGATGCCCCGACCTCGGGCCGCTCTACTTTCTTTACGCCTATCGTCATGTCTATCCGCGCGATCGAATCTGTTTCGGGCGCGCCTGCTCCCAGGCGCCGCCCAGGACAATCCGACTCCGGTCAAGCCAGAACATGACCAGGGCCAGCAGCACGACATTGAGCCCGGTCAGCCAGAGCAGGTACCGCACGCCGAACTCGATGCCGGCCGCCTCCAATGTCAGCATCGCTCCACCGAGTACCGCAACGTAGACCACGATCAACGGGATCAGTACCTTCCAGCCCAACCCCATCACCTGGTCGTAGCGGAAGCGTGGTATGGTCCAGCGGACCCAGATGAACACCAGGATGAAGAAGCCGGTCTTCACGGCGAACGCTGCGAAAGTGAGTAGCGTGACCCACCAGGCGGGCGGTTCGACAACCAAAGAGACCTC
>JASFTY010000449.1:0-3692 GCA_050050535.1 Gemmatimonadales bacterium
ACCGCACGAATACTTGATCGTACGAGCATCTGAATCGGGAATCGACGGCGCTGAGCAGCACATTCTCGGTTCGGATGCTCATTCGCTCTGCTAGTCAACTGGTTATGGATACCCGACTTCCCGACCCTATATCTTCGGCAGCGTGACCCCGGTCTGCTTCTGATACTTGCCCTTGCGGTCGCCATAGCTGACCTGGCACGGCTCATCGGACTCGAAGAACAGGACCTGCGAGATCCCTTCGCCAGCATAGATCTTGGCGGGAAGAGGCGTCGTGTTGGATATCTCCAGCGTGACGTGCCCCTCCCACTCCGGCTCGAAGGGCGTGACGTTGGTGATGATCCCGCAGCGCGCGTACGTCGACTTGCCCACACAGATCGTCATGATCGTGCGGGGGATGCGGAAGTACTCGACCGACGAGGCCAGGGCGAAAGAGTTGGGTGGGATGATGCACACATCGCCCTCGAACTCGACGAATGACCGCGCATCGAACCGCTTCGGGTCGACGATCGCGCTGTTGACGTTGGTGAAGATTCGGAAGAGGCGGGCGACCCGCATGTCATAGCCGTAGGAGCTGAGCCCGAACGAGATCACCCCGTCACGCACCTGCTTCTCCTCGAACGGCTCGATCATCCCGTGTTCCAGGGCCATCCTACGGATCCAGCGATCACTCTTTATGCTCATTTGCACTCCCCAAGGGACTATCGGGCGACGTCAGCGAGGGTGAAGAGGTGCGCGGTGGCACGAATATAGCGCCAGGGTGGGTGGCTTCAAGGTGGATTTTTATGGGACGTACGCGGCCCGGGTGGGTGGACAGCTCCTCGACAGGGAGTCGGGGTGGGCGGAGTGTCCATTATTGACAGGTCCCGGGGCGATGTTATTATGGCCGCGATTTTCGGACAATTCTCGAGCACTGGGGGGATGACCGACGATGCTGCGGGAGTACGTGCCCGTCTTGATGATCTTCGCCATGAGCCTCGGTGCCGGGGCGGTGATGGTGATCGGGTCGGCGATCTTCAGCAACTACCGGCCGACGCCCGTCAAGAAAGAACCTTACGAGTCCGGCATGCCGCCGGTGGGGGATGCGCGGGAGCGGTTCGCCGTGAAGTACTACATCGTGGCGATGCTGTTCCTGCTGTTCGATGTGGAAGTGGTGTTTTTGTTTACGTGGGGTGCGGTGTTTCGGCGCTTGGGGCTGTTCGGGTACGTGGCGATCATGGTCTTCATCGTGCTGCTGATCGCCGGTTTGTTGTACGAGTGGAGGAAGGGCGCTCTGGAGTGGGATTGACGCTCTTATGGGCTGAGGGAACGAAGTCGCGGGGCTAGTACAGAGAGAGAGGATGTCACAGGGAGACGAGAGCACGGGAAGCGGCGCGCGCCGTCAGGTCGAGACCGAGATACCGCGCAACTGGTTCATCGCCAAGCTCGACGATCTGATCGTCAACTGGGCGCGGCGCGGCAGTCTCTGGCCGATGCCGTTCGGCACGGCCTGCTGTGCGATTGAGATGATGGCGGCGGCGGCCTCGAAGTACGACATGGCGCGCTACGGCATGGAGCGGATGGGCTATACGCCGCGGCAGGCGGATGTGATGATCGTGGCGGGTCGCGTCAGCTACAAGATGGCCCCAGTGATGCGCCGGATCTGGGACCAGATGCCCCAGCCCAAGTGGTGTATCAGCATGGGCGCCTGCGCCTCCACGGGGGGCGTCTTCGATACCTACACGTTGATGCAGGGGATCGATACCGTCGTCCCGGTCGACGTATACGTGCCCGGGTGTCCGCCGCGTCCCGAAGGTCTGCTGTACGGGCTGCTGATGATCCAGGAGAAGATCAAGGGCGAGTCCGTTATCGACCCGCGCTCGCGTGAGGAGGACCCGGAGCGCGTCGGCAAGCCACACCTGACGCCGGAGGAAATCGATCACATCGCTTTGCCGTTCGGGAATTCGACGTTCCAGAACCGGGTCAGCGGACTCGAGAGCTCGTCTCCCGTCCATCGACCGCGCGATCGCAAGGAGTGAGGGTATTCAAAGGGGGCGTGAGGTGTCGGCGGGACGCCGCGGGTGCTGCGGGCTGCAGCCCCGCGCCCGGCCGGCGCCCACACGAACCATAGGTCGGATTGTATGTCGCCGAGTACTGTCTCGGGTAAGCCTATGAATGGAGCGACCGGCAAGGCCTCCCAGCGGGCCGACTTGGGAGAGCTGACGGCCCGGTTCGGCGACGCGATTCGGTCGGTCGAGACCGACGCGGCGGGCGAACCGGTCGTGGCGGTGGATCCGGAGCGCAGCTTCGAGGTCCTCGAGTACCTGCGGGACTCGCAGGGCTACGACCTGCTGAAGGACATCACGGGGCTCGACCTCGGTGGGGGCCGGCGACTGCAGGTCGTGTATCAGCTCTGGTCGACGCAGAGCTCCAGGCCACTGCGTCTCAAGGCCGCGGTGCCGCTCGATCGCCCCAAGCTCAAGAGTGCATTCGGGTTGTGGCGTGCGTCCGATTGGCTCGAGCGCGAAGTGTACGACATGTTCGGCGTCACCTTCGAGGGGCACCCCGATCTGCGCCGCATCCTGATGCCCGAGAACTACGAGGAAGGCTACCCGCTGCGTAAGGACTTCCCACTGCGGGGTCGCTTCTCACGGGCCGAGCAGACGCGGCTCGCCATGTCGCACGAGATGGAGGACATCTACAGCCTGGACGAGCTGGCGGTGCGCGGGCGAAGCGGTCGGCGCGGGGCGGAGGCCGACGAGGGGCTCGAGACGCAGAACATGATCCTCAACATCGGGCCGCAGCACCCGGCGACCCACGGGGTTTTGCGGTTGGTGTGCGAGTTGGACGGCGAGACGATCGTCAAGTGCACTCCGCACATCGGCTACCTTCACACCGGATTCGAGAAGCTGTCCGAGTACCGCTGCTGGAACCAGATCATCCCGCTCACCGACCGGATGGACTACCTGGCGCCGATGCTCTACAACATCGGCTACGCACAGGGTGTCGAGGAACTGCTCGGCATCGAGGTCACGCCGCGCTGCAAGGTGATCCGCGTGATCTGCTCGGAGCTCAATCGGATACTGTCGCACCTGATCTGGATCGGCACGACGGCCATCGATATCGGTGCCATGACCCCGTTCCTCTACACGTTCGAGGAGCGCGAGCGGATCTACAACCTGCACGAGGCTTATGCCGGTGCCCGCATGACGACGAGCGTCAGTCGTGTGGGCGGCATGATGGCGGACGTGCCGCCGGGGTGGCTGGACAGCGTGCGCGATTTCGTCGAGACATTCCCGAAGACGCTGGACGAGACCGAGACGCTGCTGACCCAGAACTCGATCTGGGTCGGGCGAACGCAAGGGGTGGGTGCGATCGGGGCGGCAGACGCGCTGAACGTCGGCTCCTGCGGGCCCAACCTGCGTGCCTCCGGTGTGGCGTACGACGTACGGAAGGACAAGCCGTACCTGGACTACGAGACGTACGACTTCGATGTCCCGATCGGTGAGCACGGCGACGTCTACGACCGGTACCTGGTGCGGATGGAGGAGATGCGGCAATCGGTCCGGATCCTGGAGCAAGCGCTCGATCGCGTGCCGGACGGCCCGATCAACGTCGACGACCCGCGGGTGATTCTACCGCCGAAGTCGGAGGTGATGGGCTCGATCGACGGGATGATAGCGCATTTCAAGCTCGTGATGGAAGGCGTGAACGTG
>JASFTY010000450.1:0-3691 GCA_050050535.1 Gemmatimonadales bacterium
GGCGATCTGCGCCATCTGCACGTTGTAGCTGGCGACCTGAAAGACGGTGTGCGGCTCCCGGTCGTTGATCGCGTACGCCTTGCTGTACCGATCCATCGCCGCCTCAGTCTCACCGGCGGCCAGGTACTCGTTCGCCTGCTCGATGAGATCCGACCAGGCGACCGTTCGCAGCCCGTTGATCCTCAAGGCGTAGGGCTCCCAGAGACACGCGGCGCGACTCCAAAGCGTGTCCGCCCCCACGTAGTCACCCACCTCCACGGACAGCTGGCCCGCCATCAGGTAGTAGTTCGGGTTGTTGGGCTCCGCCTCGATCCCCTCCCGCAACTGCCTGAGCGCGTAGTTGTAATAGCCGCGCTTGTCCTGAGGGTCCTCCTCATCACGCGCCCGCTCGATATACTCACGCGCCTTCGCCGAGTAGGTCCCCTCACGTGGCCGGTGCTGCTCACACGCCTGTCGCTCTTGACCCAGCGATGGGCCCGGCAACGCGAAGAGCCCCATAACGGCAACACATATCGGAAAACGCCGCCGCGCTAAAGAGGTCATTTTGCCCCTCCCGCTGTCCTGCCTTGGTTGAATGCGACCGCCAGGGCACCGGTATACCTGCCCTCGAGGCCTCTGTCCGCGTCTGTGCTGTCTGTGTCTATGTAATTTCTAACTAGCGACCCCGACAATAGCAAGGGCAACACGGGGCTGCCCGGCCAACGGGTCTGGTTTCCAAAACCGCCCGCGTGTCCTATGTTAGACTCTGGATTTGCCTGCAAACTCCAAGCCAAGCCCAAAAGGAGAACCGCACTCATGAGACAGACTGCGCATCTGTTGGCGCCCATCGTGCTCGGGGTGCTGGCTGCCGCCTGCTCGTCGAGCAGCGTTCCCGAGATGTCGACCACGTACGACAAGGACCTGGGCCGGGCGAGCCACCAGCAGATCGACGAGACCGTGGTCCGGATCCTCAACCGGTACGCCTTCGAGGTCGAGCGCATCGAAGACCAAACCTCCAGCTACTACCTGCTGACGCGCTGGAAGTGGCGTGAGCCGCTGGACGACGAGCAGGCGCTGGGATACGCGGAAGCCAGCACGCGGATCACCGTCGAGGCGCGGGCGATCACGTCGGCCAGAGGCGACCCGATGGGCGTAGTGCAGTCGCCGGCGGTGTGGCGGGTCCGACTGCGAGCGGAGAACCGGCTAAGGCGTCCGATGAGCGCCGAGTGGGAAGAGCCGGAGCTGACGGACGAGTTTCGGCAGTACATGGACCAGATCGCCAACGACATCACGACGGAGTTCAAGTCGCGCTTCCGTTAGGACAGCTCCGCGCATCCCCCGACCCGCAGGCTAGGGGGTCAGCTGCAGCACCTCGAGTGGCACGACCCGTGACTTGCTCTGACCCGACACCAGGTCCGTGACGGTCACCTGCAGGTGGAAGCTGCCCGGCGGGACGTTGGCGACGTCGACCGCCACCGCTCTGCGGCTCGACTCCGAGTCGAAGTCCAGGCTCAAGGTGATCGCCTGCTCGGCCTCGGCGGCGCCGAGCGCGGTCACGGGCGTGACCCTGAGGTCGGTGGTGAATCGGCCTCTTCCGTCATCGTCGAGCGCCAGGTGGTAAACCTCGAAGTAGACCTTGACGGGATCCGGCTTCCATATCTGGCGGCTCGGTAGGACCGGGAACGGAAACGTTCCCTCTCCGTACCCCTCGGGGATCTCTATGCCGGTGATGACGTCGCTGATCTCCAGGTTGTCGACCCTGATGCTGAGCGGTCCGAGGTCGGCCAGGGCCGTTCGGGCGACGGCAACCGCTTCAGCGTCCGGGTCCACGTCGGGAGACACATCGAACGCCTCGGCCACCAGCGCGTAGTTCAACGGGCTGCCCATCTGCCTGACCGTGAAGGTTGACACGCCCTGCTCGTCGCCGGGCACCCAATTCTCGACGCGGCCGATCTCCTCGTAGGCACCATCCTGGATGATCAGCGTGTGCCGCACCCGCTGAAGAGGCGCGTCGAAGGGATCCTGCTCCTCGTTGATCCGTGCCACCTGCACGCGAGGCGAGGAGAGAGCGATGAGTATCAGGCGCGGCTCGTTCTCTGCGCTCAACACCCGGGCGCGCCAGGCGATGAGGTCGATAATCCGTTCCCTGACCGCGTGCTCGGTTCTTACCGCGATGAGCGGCTTGAAGGCGGGGCTCGTCTTGTTCTCGCTCTTGTAGCGCAAGTCGTAGGCCTCGACGGCGGACTCGCGTGGCGCGAGGGCACCTGTCCCGAACGCTGCGCCCTGACCCTGCGCTTGGTTCCAGAGGATGTTCAATTCCTCGGCGCGAGTCAGGAACGGTCCACCGATCGCAGACACGTCCCCGTAGTAGAACAGCTGCAGATAGTAGAAGGCTCTTATACCACCAGGCGTATAGCGTCGGGTGCTGGGGCTCCACGCCTCGCGGTTGATCAGGTCCTCGACCCCGTCCACCAGCTGGAACCGCCCTGTGCCGCCCTCGTTGCCGAACAGAAAGTAAGTGAGCTGGTCCGGGCGCAGCGAGTCGTACACCCATACCTCGTAAGCGGGCTTGGTGTCGAGACGGCGCAGCGCGTCCCTGGCGAACGGGTCGTCCACCCAGGCACGCAGATCCAGCTCGGTCGCCCCGAGGAAGCCGCCCCTCTTCATCCCCGGCTCGCCGTACTGCACATAGATGAGGCCCCGGTCGTCCGTGCCATAGACGGTCGATTGGTTGTGGCGAAGATTCTCTCGGGCGTAGGTGATCCTCTGCCAATGCTCGAGCAGCCGCTCGTTGAGCGACGTCAGCGGCGTGGGATCCCTCTCCACCCAGTAGCCCCTGAGGCGTTCCGCGATCACGTTCGCCCCCTGCTCGAGCTCGGCTCGCCAGATCTCCTCATCCGACGGGACCAGCAGCGGCAGGATCCTCTCGACTTCCTCGCGCACCGCGTCGGCATGCTCGTGCAGGTTCGACCCGCTGAACCCCCAGAGGTACATCTCGCAGGCGGTCTCGTAGTAGCGGAACGCCTGACGCGCGACGGCGGTCTCGATGTAGGCGATGCCGATTCTCGGGTCGGAGCGGCCCGCGCCACCCAGCGTCTCCCTGGCGCTATCCCAGAGGCGCAGTGCGCCCAGCCAGTCACCCATCTCCAGCATCTCCATGCCCTGGGCGTAGGGATCGCCGCCGGTCTCTTGCGGCCCGGCCGCCGCCGGCGCCGCGGTCGCCAGAGCAAACGTCGAGACGAGCAGCCGCAGGAGACAGCGGGCTCTGCCCAGTGGGTTCACGTCGCCAGCCCGCGCCGGGCGACGACGGCGTAGAATGCCTCGGCACGCCATGGTGAGGCTCCTTCTCCGTTGCCAAGAGGTTCCGCTGTCGCTGGTCGTTGTGGCTTACACCACCGCCGGAACGTGGTTCCCGAACGCCGACGGAAAGCGCGGCCGGGGCGCTTCCAGCCGGGACCGGACTGCGCCTGCTCTCACCGCTAGCTCACTGGGCGTCGGGGACCGCCGTAGAAGATGCCCGCGCCCACCCCGACAGGCAACATTGGCGTCAGGGCAACCGCGCGGCCCGTTGGACGGGCCCACGGAGACGCGAGGACAGCGGGCTCACAGCCAGCAAAAAAGCAGAGCAGGCCGCCATGCGGACATGGCGACCTGCTCCAGGGTTGAGGGTTGAGTTGCGGGTTATCTCCTAATCGTTGCGGTGGCCCGCCGC
>JASFTY010000451.1:0-3690 GCA_050050535.1 Gemmatimonadales bacterium
ACCTTGGTATCCTCCTTCTGGGTGTACTCGTAGGTGGGCTCGACCACCGTGCCACCCGATGAAGGGTCGTAACGTTCCTTGTAGACGCGATGCCGCTCCGGCACCCGGCGCTCGAAGACGCCGACCCGGCGGCCGCAGATCTCGTGGAACGGCATGAATACCAGCTCCGGCCGACCGAGGATGCCGACCTTGCCCTGCCGTTCCATCCAGGCGCGCGCCGTGGCCGCCGCTTGCGCCGCGCTCAGGTTGGATGTGACCTCGTAGCGCGGTGTATGCACCTCGGTCAGGCACAGCCTCGCACCGCAGCGCTCGCACGGCGTGATCCGCGTGCCCCGGCGAACGACCTCGGGCGCGCCGCACTGCGGGCACTTGATCGGGTAGAGCCGGAGCTCGTTCACGACGTCGCCCTCCGGGGCTTGACCGCCCGCGACAGCGCCAGCATGAAGAAGAAGCCGATCACGACGACCGCCGGCGCCGCGATCCGTACCGGCAGCAGCGCAGCGACGGCGATCATGATGGCGCTGGCCAGCCACGCCTTGTTGCGACGCGAGTAGCGGGGGCGGACCGGCCAGTCGACGTCGATCAGCCGGCCGCTCACGGCGTCGAGCTGGAAGGTGCTCGTCCTCTCGCCGATGCGGATCAGTCCTTTATATATAGGACGGTGGATCAGCCGGATCGTCTTGACGACCAGCGGCCTGCCGGTGGCACGCGCCGCGACCTCGGGCAACGATTCGGGCGCCAGCTCCGGTTCCTCCCATTCGGCGGCGCGGTCCCGCTCTTCCGGCTGCACGAACGCCCGCTCGCCGCCCGGTAATCGCACCTGGTCGAAGCGGCCCTCCGGACCCGGGCGGGCGCTGATGCACAAGCGCTGCCCGTCGGGGCTCTCGATCTCCCAGATCGGTTCGTTGACCAGCTTCAGCCTGATGATCGTGGCGTTGGGGTAACCGGCCTCCCGCGCCCGGGCCTTCAGCAGCCCGGGGACCCGGGAGGCGCGGACCGACTTGCGGATGACTTGATGGATGAGGGCGCCGGTGAGATCGACGAACGATTCCGAGCCGCAGAACCTACAGCGCGCGTAGGCGACACCCTCCGGTACCTCTACCGGGCCGCCGCATTGCGGGCATTTGGGGTTCAGCGCCTGCTGCGCCGCCATTCTCCTCACCGTTCTCCATCGCCATCGCCATCCCCATCGCCATCGTCGGCGACCTTGTGGGTTCTCGCGATGACGATGGGGATGGCGATGGCGATGGGGAGTTCTAGTCGCTAACGCGCTCGCCGCACTCCATGCAGAAGCGGGCGCCGGCCGGAACCTTGACGCCGCAGTTCGGACAGGCGCGCTCGGTGACCCCGACGGGCTCACCGCAGCGGCCGCAGAACTTCGCGTCGGGCGCCAGCGGTCCTTCGCAGCGCTCGCAGCGGTCGCCGGCGACCAGCGATTCGCCGCAGTGCGGGCAGAAGCGTGTGCCGGGCGCGACCTCGGTGTGGCAGGCGGGGCAAGCGATCGCCGCCGCGCCGCCGGCCGCCGGCCTCTGGCCCGGCTGTCCCTTGAACGCCTCGAAGATCATTCCCGGCAGCATCGCTCCGATGCCGGCGCCCATCCCGGCGCCGGCGCCCAGTCCGACCATGTCGCCGGCGGCGCCGCCGCCGCCACCGCCGCCCTCCAGGGCGCGGGCTGCTTTCATCTTCAGGAACTTGTCCAGGTCACCGAGCGCCGCCATCTGCGCGCGCTCGTCGATCGCCTTCTCCACCTCTTCCGGCGGAGTGATCGACGTGATGAAGAAGTCGGCCAGATTGATGCCGAAGCGCTGGA
This sequence comes from Gemmatimonadales bacterium, assembly GCA_050050535.1. Classification (GTDB taxonomy): domain Bacteria; phylum Gemmatimonadota; class Gemmatimonadetes; order Palauibacterales; family KS3-K002. The sequence continues at coordinate 1,811 of JASFTY010000451.1, forward strand.
AGTCGTGGCTCAGCCGGTCGTGCACCTCCTGTCCCATCTCGTCGTACTGGCTCGGCAGGTCGAAGATCGTGCGCAGCTTCTCGCCCAGGTAGTCGTTGAGCCGGCTGACGATGATGTCCCGCAGGTAGTCCTTGATGTCGACCGTCAGAAACGAGCCCATCGTTCCGGCCAGCGCGTTGACGAAGACCAGCGGCTCGCGGATCTGGATCGCGTAGTTACCGTAGGCGCGCAGCCGAACCAGACCGAGGTCCGCGTCCCGGTACGCCACCGGCTGCGCCGTGCCCCACTTGAGGTCGGGGAACAGCTTCATGTTCACGAAGACGACCTCGACCCGGAACGGCGAGGTGAAGTTCCAGGGCAGTGATAGGATCTTCGTGACGATCGGGATGTTGGCGGTACTCAACGTATGGCGGCCGGGGCCGAGCACATCGAGGCCCTTGCCGTCGCGAAAGAAGATCGCCGCCTGGTTCTCCCGCACGATGACCTGTGAGCCGAACTTCGTCTCCGCCGACCCCTCCTGTGGGATACGGTGGATGATCTCCTGACCCGTGGCATCGAACCACTCGATGACGCTGAGAAACTCGGTCATGACGGTCCCCTCGCTTGGCGATGTGACACGCCGGAAGGTGAGTATTCGGTAGGGGAAGGCTGTCGCGGGCGCGCGGCCGGGAATCGGCCGCCGGAGGCACCTGCAGCCCCAAATATAAAAGGATCAATCGGATACGCCTAGGGCCGCGGAACCGCCTCCGCCCTCACCCCATCATACACGCGAGCCGGCGCCTCTATTCGCGCCTCGCCCCGCAAAGCGTGGCCGAGCCTACGTTCCTGTCCCCGAATTGTGACGCAACTGATACGGGCCGGGCGCTCGGGCCGTTACACCGCGCCGCTAGGTTCCCGCCATACCGCATTCAACCACCCAGTGAGAGAGGTGAGGTGCAAATGAAGAGAGGGATTCGCTTACACGTCTTGCGGGCCGGGCTCGTGATCCTCGGCCTGGTTGTTCTGGCCCCGGAGCTGGCGGCCCAGGAGGGGCCGGGCGTGATCTCGGGTCGAGTTCACGACGAGCAGACTTCTGATCCGCTCGCCTTGGTTCAGGTCCACATCCCGAGTCTCGGCATCGGGACGCTCACCAACCTGGACGGACGTTTCATGCTGAGAAACGTGCCGGCGGGCACTCACGAGGTCGTGATCGAGATCCTAGGCTATGCCAAGAAGACGATCACCGATGTGGTCGTCCAGCCGGGCCAGGTCGCGACTCTGGAGGTGACGCTGCCGCCCGAGGCGATAACGCTTGAGGCGATCACCGTGACCGTCCAGCGCGAGCGGGGTAACGCCTCGCGTCTTCTGGACCAGCGCCGGACATCGGACGCCGTGGAGGACGCGGTCGGTGCACAGGACATCGCTCGCTCGCCCGACTCCGACGCGGCGGACGTCGCCAAGCGCGTCACGGGTGTCACGGTCAGTCAGGGCAAGTACGTGTTCGTTCGCGGCCTGGGCGAGCGTTACAGCCAGACGCAGCTCAACGGGTCGCCGCTTCCCAGTCCGGAACCGGAGAAGGAGACGGTACCACTGGACCTGTTTCCGGCGCAATTCCTCGAGACCTTCACGACACAGAAGACGTACACACCCGACCTCGAGGCCGACTTCTCCGGCGGCACGGTGAAGATCCAGACCAAGGAGTTCTTCGACCGGCCGTTCCTGCGGCTGGGAGTGACGTTCGGCGCGGCGTCGAACAGCCAGTTGGGCGGCGCGAATTTCCTCAGGTACAAGGGGGGCGGCAGCGACTACCTCGGCGTAGATGACGGGACACGAGCGCTTCCCTCGGAGATCCCGGGCGGCATCAACGGCCCGCGATTGCCGACGGACCCGGAGGTCCGGCG
>JASFTY010000452.1:0-3679 GCA_050050535.1 Gemmatimonadales bacterium
CGGGCGCGGTCGGCTCTACTACCGCATCGGCCTGCGCTACGCACCGGACGACCTCATGCTCGAAGCGGCGGAGCACGGGTTCAGCGTCGAGCGCCAGTACCAGCCGGTGGACGATCCGGCTGACGTTCGGCGCGAGGAGGACGGCACCTGGGTGATACGGGCCGGCGCCCGGGTGAAGGTGCGGCTGACGATGGCCGCGCCAGCACGCCGCTATCACGTAGCGCTGGTGGATCCGCTGCCGGCGGGGCTCGAACCGCTGAATCCGGAGCTGGCCGGCGCCGATACGTACGAGCCGCGCCCGGGGTCACATGAGCCGCTTCCGCCGGGCCCGCAGCCCTACCGCTGGCACTACTGGTATCGCTGGTACGAGCACGAGAACCTGCGGGATCAGCGCGTCGAAGTCTTCACCAGCCTCCTGTACGGCGGCGTGCGAACCTACTCGTACCTGGCCCGCGCCACTACGCCCGGCACCTTCGTCGTGCCGCCGCCCAAGGCCGAGGAGATGTATCACCCCGAGACGTTCGGCCGCGGGGCGAGCGACCGGGTCGTCGTACGATAGTCAGACTATGCGGGCCCGCTCGCGTTCTGGCCGCGGCTCTTGAGTCGCGCTCCCACGAGTACGCCCGCCGCTCCGATCAGCGGATTCAGCAATGCCAGCCAAACGGGCTGCTCGGCGTTCCTGTTCGCTTCCGTCATCGAGACATCTGCCGGCCGCTCTGCCGGCACCCGGCCTCCGCCGAGCCCAGGAATCGCTAGGGCAAATCCGAGGACGAGCACGACAGCGGCCAGCACCTTGGGCGGCGTAGCACTCATCGCTATCGCCGTACACACGAACCCGCCGAGGATGGCGGCGAGCAGGCCTACGACGATGCTCATCGCGATCCAGGCGCCCGAGACCTCGTAGGTACCTGGTGCAAACGACCCGTCGGCACCGAGCGCCAGCCAGGCCAGCGTGAACGATATCATGATCACGACGGCCATAGCGACGTAGCCGACGACCACAGCACCAACTGCTCTTCCCATCGTTTGCTCCTCTTGCGGGTGGAGGCTGGAAAGCCGTCAAACTCGGCCTCGTACCGCGGCAGCGCAACCCCGGCGTCCACGACCGCGCGCCGGACATGCTGACAGTCTCGTCGAGCTGCTCTTGCCACTCCTGATCTCGAGTGCCTGACTGAGGCCGAGCGCTTGTCAGCAACTGGAGTCCGGGGAGAGATCCCCGTAGCTCGCCGCCCCCTCGGGCCAGTCCTGCGGCGCCTGATTCCCCGGGGACGGACCAGCCCGGGATCCCGCAGGCGACCGTACAACCCGTTGCATAATGCAAGGCTTCGTTTCGTCTTGAGTCTAGGACGCTCCGACGTGACCCTTGGTGCCCTTGGATCATGGCGGAAAGTTATTGCAAATGGGTCACTTACGCGTGCCGCACCAGGCCGCCACACCTGGCACGGTACGTGCCCGATCAATAACGACTCTGATTGTGCGGTGGCCCGACGAGTGTCCGTGCTAACCCCGATCCCTCGCCCGCGATCCTCCTGAGATCCGGCCTCATCTGGCGTCCGCCGCTCTACCAAGGTCGCGAGATCCCCGCCAACGCGGTCCCCCGCGTCTCGACAGTCGACGACTACGTTAGGATGCAGTTGACCCGGACATGACGCCGAGTACCATGCTGCGCCGTTCCACCGCCTTGTTCGCATGCGTCAGCGCTCTCGCCCTTCCGGCGAGCGGTGTGGCTCAGACGTTCACCATAACCCGCACGTCATCGCCGGTCCTCTATCTGGACCTCTCGTCGAGTCTCCAGGGCATGTACGTGTCCTACCAGATCACGAACACGGGAGCACCCGCCGGAGATGTGTGGACGGAGATCACAGCCTTCAGCGGCGGAGTCATCACGCTCGCCGCGAACGAGGACGGTCTAGTCCACTTGGGCGCGATCGGTACGGGGGAGTCCAAGGCAGCCTTCTTCTATCTGCAGGCGAGTGGCGGGACGACCGTGAATCAGAGTCATACGGTCAACGTCTATACCACTAAGCCGCCAGGCACGCCGCTGGCGTCCCAAGGTTTCAACCTGACGTCCGAGCAAACAATCAAGGCGAACGCCAACAAGGTTCTCACCACGGTCGTTGGCCCAAATCCGCCGACGCTGGGCGGCATCGTCACTATCACCGTCACCGGCGAGACGGGAACGATCGGCGCAGCAAAGATCCTGACATTCACACCGGCCACCTACGTAGACTGGCGGGCCGATGCGTACGAGCTCCTCAGTACCGAGATTACTCTGTCGGGCGCCAACTCCGGGATTTTCGTCGACGAGTTGCTGATACCACCGGACTCCATCACAAGTACTGCCAACACCGCGTACACCGCGGTGTACACATTCCGGGCGGTGGGCACGACCAGCGCGCCGACGGCCGTCAGTCCGGTCGGCTACATCAGCAGCGGTACGCAGGTCAAGCACACGAACACCAACGACTTCGGAGCGCTCGAACCCGTTCAACCCGCCGACAACAAATTAGAGGTCACGAAGTCCGCGAACCCGACCTGGTTTGCCAGCGGCGGGACGGTGACCTACACGCTGACTCTCAGGAACACCTCGACCACCGACAGTGCTTCGGTCGATGACTTCACCGACTACCTGCCGACGTCGCCCGCAACCGTGACGTACGTCCCTAGCTCATCGACCTGGAAGGGCTCGAGTATCCCGGATCCGGTGGGCACCACGACACTGAGCTGGTACGGGACGTTCACTGTGCAGCCCAGCGACTCGGCCAAGCTCGTGTTCCAGGCGGCGGTGCCGGCGACCGAAGGGGCGTACACGAACAGCGCCGTCGGCCACGTAAGCGGCGAGCAGATCGACACGACCCTGGATACGTCCGATGACTCGAAGGCTACAGCGGATGTGGTAGTGGGCGGCGCCGACATCGAGGTGACGAAGACGGGTCCGGCCAGCGTGACGGCGTTGGATACCATCACCTATCTCATCACTACGACGAACAACGGCGACCAGGATGCGGATCAGGTCGTGGTTACCGACTCGCTTCCCTCGGGCATGACCTTCGTCTCTGCCAGCCGCAGCGCTTCCGAGTCGGGCGGAGAAGTTACCTGGCCGGCGATCGCCACACTGTCCAACGGATCCTCGGTCACCGACACGGTGATCGTGGTCGCCCCAGCATCGGGGCCGCTCGAGAACGTGGCCAAGGTCAGCTCGACGACGGCCGACCCCGACGCCACCAACAACCGCAGCACGGTCAGCACATCGGTGACGGAGCAGGCGGACCTCGAGGTTGTGAAAACGGGTCCGGCGAGCGTGCTGGCCAATGACACGGTGACCTACGTGATCACGACGGCCAATAATGGCCCGTCGACGGCCACGAATGTCACAGTAACGGACACGTTGCCCAGCGGTGTGACGTTCGTCTCGGCGACGAACGGCGGCGCCTACACCGAGCCCGACAGCGTCGTGACCTGGACGATCGCCTCGCTGGCGAATGGGGCGAGTCAGGTCGATACGGTGAAGGTCCTGGCCCCAGCGTCCGGCACGCTCGACAACTTGGCCGCTGCGACGTCCGACACCGGCGACCCCGACGCCACGAACGACACCAGTTCGGTCAGCACTTCGGTCACGGAGCAGGCGGACCTCGAGGTTGTGAAAACGGGTCCGGCGAGCGTGCTGGCCAATGACACG
>JASFTY010000453.1:0-3676 GCA_050050535.1 Gemmatimonadales bacterium
CCTCGACCACCCGCACCGTATCGCCGTACTTCTCGCCGAACAGCGCCATGGCGCCCCGGTCGATCGCCTCACGATACGGCATGAACCGCTTCGTCACCTCTTTGTCAGCCCAGATCTGCTCGTTGACCAGCCGCTCGACTTCCTCCAACTCGCCCTCGCTCAACGGCCCGCTGTGCGTGAAGTCGAAGCGCAACCGGTCGGGCGCCACCAGCGACCCGGCCTGCGCGACGTGCTCGCCCAGCACGGTCCGCAGCGCCGCGTGTAGCAAGTGCGTAGCGGTATGGTTGCGCTGCGTGTTGCGGCGTGCCTCGTCGACGTATGCACGGACGGGGCCCGGCTTGAACTCGCCTTCAATCGGACCCAAGACGAACACGCGATCCTCCACACGCGCGACGTCCTCCACATCCATGCGCCAGCCGTCGCCCTCGACGAAGCCGCGGTCGCTCACCTGACCGCCCGCTTCCGCGTAGAACGGGTTCTTCTCGAGCGCCAGCACCACGCGCCCGTTATCTCGTTTACTGGCAACGACTTCGGTGTCTACCACCAACTCTTCGTAGCCCACCCACTCCTGGCCGACCTCGCTGACCCGGTCAATCCCTTCGACGTGCACCTCGGCATCCTCGACCGACCACTTCGCCGTCGCGGACTCTGCCGTAACCGCGGCGTCATGTGCCGCACGCGACCGCCTGCGCTCCTGTTCCAGCGCGCGCTCGAAGCCATGGACGTCCACATCGTAGCCGCGCTCCCGGGCGATCAGCTCGGTCAGGTCGACGGGGAAGCCGAACGTGGCGTAGAGCTTGAAGGCGTCCTGGCCGCTGACCGTGCCGTGACCGCCGGCGGGCGTCAGCTCCTCGATCCGCTGCATCCCCCCATCGATGGTCACCATGAACCGCTCTTCCTCGCCGCGCGCGGTCCGCAGGATGTGCTCGCGCCGGTCGCGCAGCTCGGGGTAGGCGTCGGCCATCAGCGAGACGACCTCGTCGCAGATCTCGTAGAGCATCGGCTCACGGTGACCGAGCAGCCAGGCGTGGCGGCCGGCGCGCCGCAGGATGCGACGCAGGACGTAGCCGCGACCCTCGTTGGTCGGGAAGACGCCGTCGGCGATCAGGAAGGCGGTGGCCCGGGCGTGATCGGCCAGCACCCGGAACGAGGTGCCGCTCTCCTCGTCCGCCTCGTACTTGCGGCCCACCACATCCTCGGCCCTGTGTATCAGCGGCATGAAGAGGTCGGTATGGTAGTTCGAGTCGACGCCCTGCAGCGCCGCAGCGATCCGCTCCAGCCCGGCGCCCGTATCGATCGACGGCTTGGGCAGCGGGTTCATCGTACCCGACTCGTCCCGGTCGAACTGCATGAAGACCAGGTTCCAGAGCTCGAGGATCTGGCCCGCCTCGGTCAGCGCCTCGAACTCCTCGGGGCTCAGGTCCTGTTTCGCGCTCGCGGGCCGTGTGTCGTAGTGGATCTCCGAGCAGGGGCCGCAGGGGCCCGTGTCCGCCATCTGCCAGAAGTTGTCCTTGTCGCCGAAGCGCAGGATCCGGCCGGGCGGCAGGCCCGCGACCTCCTGCCACAGCTCGAACGCCTCGTCGTCGCTGTGGTGGATCGTCGCCCAGATGCGCTCGGGCTCGAACCCCAGATCCGCGGTAAAGAACTCGTAGCCGTACCAGATCGCGTCCCGCTTGAAGTAGTCGCCGAACGAGAAGTTGCCCAGCATCTCGAAGAACGTATGATGCCGCGCGGTCTGGCCGACTTCCTCCAGGTCGTTGTGCTTGCCGCCGGCGCGCACGCACTTCTGCGCCGTCGTAGCCCGCTTGTACGGCCGCTGCTCCTGGCCCACGAACGTCAGCTTGAACTGGTTCATCCCGGCGTTGGTGAACAGGAGCGTCGGGTCGTCGGCGGGCACCAGCGACGACGACGAGACGTGCGTGTGGCCGTTCCGCACGAAGTAGTCTATGAACCGCTGCCTGATCTCCGCAGATTTCATCTAGTCCAAACCCGGGTGGCCGCTACGCTTCTGTGGTCCAAATTCCGAGAATCCACTCAATATGACCGAAGAACCTAGCGTTCTCAAGCCGGCGGGGTGGCCGGGGGCGGTCGAAAGCCTAATTTTCTGGGAATCTTGGAATCTGGGAATCCGGGAATTGGGGAATCGGGGAATCGGGGAATCAGGGAACCGAGAATCCGTGGAATCCGTGGAGTCCGTGGAATGCGGGAATTGGGGAATCGGGGAAGTCGGGAGCGGGCGCACGCACCTACCTGAGACTTCGCGACCTCCCCTGACCTTATGAAAGCGACTGGCCTCGCCGCGTTGGGGCACCTACCGTGTTTCGTAGTCGGTGACACGAAGATGCACCCAACGCAAGGAGGCCAGCATGTACTATGCGGGCATTGATGCTCACTTAACCTACCTCGTGATCGCCGTGGTAGACAAGTCCGGAGCACTCGTCGTCCAGGAGCGGGTCGCGAGCGCCGAGCCGGAGCGGCTGCTCGCGGTGCTCGAGCCCTACCGGCCGCTGGAGGCTGTGGTCGAGACCTGTCAGTTTTGGCCCTGGCTTCACGATCTCCTCGTCCCGGCTGGCATCGGCTTCCACCTCGCCCACGCCAAAAAGTTGAAGGCCATCGCCAGCTCGCCGCAGAAGACAGACTCGGTCGATGCGGCGCTGCTGGCCCGCATGCTCCTGGCGGAACTCATCCCGGAGGCCTACCCAAAGTCGCCCGAGCAGCGCGAGCTCGCCCGCCTGGTCCGCCACCGGGCGATCCTGGTGGGGGAGCGGACCGCTGCCCTCAACCGCATCCACGGCCAGCTGCAGCAGCAGCGGCTCTCGCTGCCGCGGGAGAAGCTGCTGCGCCAGGAGACGCGCAGCTGGCTGAAGACCGAGGCGTGGCCTGTGCTCAGCCTCGAGCAGCGGCGCCTGGTGCGAAACCACCTCAAGCTCATCGACACCCTGAGCGGGATGATCCGGCAGCTCGACCGCCGGATCCGTCGCCGGGCGAGCGAGCACCCGGCCGTAACGCTCCTGGAAACGATCCCGGGGATCGGGCCCTATCGCGGGTTGGTGCTCGCCGCCGAGTGCACCCCGATCGGGCGTTTCCCTACGGCGGACCATCTGGTGTCCTACGCCGGCCTGGCCCCCGTCACCCGGAGCAGCGGCGGCCACACGCGCCACGGGCCTATCCCGAAGCAAGCGAACCGCTGGGTTCGCGGAGCACTGGTTTCTGCCATCCCCAGCCACGTGCGTGGCGCGCCCGACAGCTCGCTCAGCGCCTACTACCAGCGACTGAAGGAGCGGGTCGGCTGGCGAACCGCGCGCGTGGCTGCCGCCCGCAAACTGGCGCGCATCATCCACGCCATGCTGAAGAGCGGCGAAGCCTGGCGAGGCGCAGCGCTGTGAGAACACTCGACGGCAAGGGACGAGCCCCAAGTGGAACATGCAGCCACGACTATCGATTTCCCTTGACTGGGCCGTCCCGCTCGCATGGGGGATCATGGGGCACTAGACCCCGCATAGGTGTGAGAGTCGCCTGAGAGACTCACACTCTGATCCGAGCGAACGTCGAATCAGCAACCGTGCATCTGCTTGTGACCGACGCGAACACCGATGACCGACGCACCCGTGGCGCGCAGCGCCGCGCGAACGGGGAACTCTATCCCCTTGACGGCCGTCGCTTCATAGGTGTTCCA
>JASFTY010000454.1:0-3666 GCA_050050535.1 Gemmatimonadales bacterium
ACCGTGCCGATCGCTCTGGACGAGGCCGTGACAGATGGCACGGTTCGCAAAGGAAGCCTCGTCCTCTTGACCGCCTTCGGAGGCGGGATCACATGGGCGAGCTCTCTCATCCGCTGGTAAGGAGTTCCTGACATGACCGATACTCCTGAGAATCCCGAGACTGAAGAGAGGGTGGTCGAGGGGGTTTCCTCAGCTGCGCTCGGAGATGCCCTGCACACCACTGACGAATACGAGATGTTGAGGGCGACCGTGAGAAGGATCGCCCAGGACAAAGCCGCCCCGCTCGCCGCACAGATCGACCGAACGGGAGAATTCCCTTGGAGTACGATCCAGGCCTTGAGCAAAGAAGGGGTGCTCTCGGTAATGCTACCGGAGGATTACGGTGGTATGAATGGTGATTTGGTCAGCTTTTGCATCACCACGGAGGAATTAGCCAAGGTCTGTGCTTCGACGTCCGTCACGGGAGTGGCTCATGCCGCAGGCCTGATGCCGATCATGCTGGCGGGCGACCGAGAGCAAAAGCAGCGATTCTATTCCAGAATCACCGACGACGAGTGCCTCGTTTCATTCGCCTTGACCGAGCCCGGGGCCGGCTCCGATGCCGCCGCCTTGACCACCATGGCGGAGCTTCGTGGAGACCACTATCTGCTCAACGGTCGAAAATGCTTCATCACTAACGGCGGCGTGGCTGAATTGCATTCGGTCTTCGCCCGGACAGCCCCGGAAGCGCGGCATAAGGCGATCTCCTGTCTGGTAGTGGACGGCGATACGGAAGGAGTGATCGTCGGCAAGCAAGAGGACAAGCTGGGGATCCGTGGTTCCATTACGAGCGAGCTTCTATTCGAGAACGCCAAGGTGCCGAGAGAGAACCTTCTCGGACGAGAAGGTGACGGTTGGCGATTGGCCATGTCCACCTTGAACTTGTCAAGGCCGGCTATTGGGGCGATGGCCGTCGGGATCGCCCAGGGCGCTCTCGAGTTCGCGATCGACTATGCCAAGCAAAGGGTGCAATTCGGTCAACGTATCGCTGACTTCCAGGGGCTTCAGTTCATGCTGGCCGAGATGGCCACTCAAATCGAGGCCGCTCGCGCATTGGTCTATCGCACTGCAGTTCTCCTCAATCAGAGCAAAGCGGAGACCGGCGGCAAAAGCTCCGCCGCTGAAGGCAGATTGTCCGCCATGGCGAAGTGCTTTGCCAGTGACGTGGCGATGAAGGTTACGACCGATGCCGTCCAGGTTCTGGGCGGTTACGGATATATGAGGGATCTCCCTGTGGAGAGGATGATGCGGGACGCCAAGATCACTCAGATCTTCGAAGGCACGAACCAGATTCAGAGATTGGTCATCGCCCGCAGTCTGCTCCGCTGACTCGCGCAACCGCTGCGCCGCTTCCCGCACCCTCGTCACTCGAGTGCCCGCAGCGCGGCTCGTGACTGCTCCCCCCGCCCACCCGTCCGCGGCGACCCAGCCCCAGCGCTCCCCGGCCGGGGCCCGAGACTTACCCACACCGTCCGGAGGCGCGGCGCTAACGCTTATTGTTAGCGGGAGGCCGCCCCCGCCCCCGTCGCCGACCCTGACCCACCGCGTGGCAGATCGTCCCTGCGTCTTGCGCAGGGCCGGTCGCCGCCGGTATGATCAACCCCGGTAACCGACTGGGTTTAGACCGCTTAGCGAACAGAGGACCGGCCCTGGCAGTCCGGGCACGAGTTGTGCCCTCATCAGTCGGGCCATCGTATGCCTATCGCGCAACCAGCGGCCCGCAAGCGGGCCGACTCGCTCGCCGGGTCCGGAGGCGAGCGGTGTGAAGAGGACGGCCGTCAAAGGAGGCAATGATGTCGCTAAAGGACAAGCTGGGAGAGAAGATCGATGCTTGGCGCCCGCGGACGACCAAGCTGCTCAAGGAGCACGGTGACGTAAAGATCAGCGACGTGACGATCGCGCAGGCGATCGGCGGCGCTCGCGGCGTCCGCTGCCTGGTCACCGACATCTCGTACCTCGACCCCAACGAGGGGATCCGCTTCCGCGGGATGACGATCCCGGAGACGCTGGAGGCGCTGCCGAAGGTGCCCGGCGCCGAGATGCCGTACGTGGAGGGCCACATCTGGCTGCTGCTGACCGGCGACGTGCCGACGGAGAGCGAGGTCAAGGAGCTGGTCAAGGATCTGCAGAAGCGGGCCAAGGTACCGGGCTACGTACAGGACGTGCTGCGCGCCCTGCCGAAGGACTCGCACCCGATGGCGATGTTCTCGACGGCGATCGTGGCGATGGAGCGGGAGTCGGTCTACCGGCAGGCCTACGACAAAGGTCTCGGCAAGATGGACCACTGGCAGCCGACGCTGGAGGACGCGCTGAACCTGTGGGCGAGGCTGCCGCACATCGGCGCCTTCATCTACCGGCTGAAGTACAAGGGCGACAAGCAGGTCGATCCCGATCCCAAGCTCGACCTGGGCGGCAACTTCGCCCACATGATGGGGATCGAGAAGCCGTACGACGACGTGGCGCGGCTCTACTTTATCCTGCACTCGGACCACGAGAGCGGGAACGTCAGCGCCCACACCGGGCATCTGATCGCCAGCGCGCTGTCCGACCCGTACTACGCGATGTCCGGCTTGGTCAACGGTCTGGCAGGGCCGCTGCACGGTCTGGCGAACCAGGAGGTGCTGCGTTGGATCCAGGGCGTGATGGAGCAGATGGGCGGCAAGATCCCCAGCGAGGAGGAGATGAAGAAGTTCGTGTGGGACACGCTGAACTCGGGCCAGGTGGTCCCGGGCTTCGGTCACGCGGTGCTCCGCAAGACCGACCCGCGCTACACCGAGCAACGTAACTTCTGCCTCAAGCACCTGCCGGACGACCCGATCTTCAAGTACGTGGACCTGTTGTACAAGGTCGTACCGCCGATCCTCGAGGAGCAGGGCAAGGCGAAGAACCCGTGGCCGAACGTGGACGCGCAGTCGGGCGTCATCCAGTGGTATTACGGCCTGCAGGAATACGACTTCTACACCGTGCTGTTCGCGATCGGCCGTTCCCTGGGCGTGCTGTCGAACATCGTCTGGGACCGCGCGCTCGGCTATCCGATCGAGCGGCCGAAGTCGGTGACGACCGCGATGCTGGAGGAGGCCGCGGCCAGCAAGTAGCCCGCTGCCGCGAGCGGATGTGGCAAAGGGATGCCTTCGGGCATCCCTTTTGTCTTGAGCGGCGGGCGCGGCTCTCTCGCTATTCGGCGATCTCGAACCACTCCGATTCGCCCAACCCCGGCTCCTTCTTGATCACCTGCTGTAGCGCATCGATGGCCCGGGCCTCGAACCAGACGTCGCGCTGCTCGGCGAGCAGGTCGAGCGCGTCCTTCAGCGAGTACGCCTGGCGGTGTGGCCGCACCTCGGTCAGCGAGGCGAAGTGCTCGGCGAGCCCGAGGATCTGCGAGGCGAGCGGTATCTCGCGCAACCCCTCGGGATAGCCGGAGCCGTCCAAGCGCTCGTGATGCTGGCCGATGTAGCTCACCGATCGCGCCAGGTGGGGCAGCGGCTTCAGGATGTCGACACCGAGCGCGACGTGCTCCTGGATGCGCCGGTACTCCTCCTCGCTGAGCGCGCTCTCTTTGTGCGTGATCGAGTCGGGGATCGCGATCATGCCGAGGTCGTGCAGCAGGCCGGCGGTCCGCAGGTCGTC
>JASFTY010000455.1:0-3645 GCA_050050535.1 Gemmatimonadales bacterium
GCACCCGGAGGGCAAGCACATATTCGAGATCTGGGTTCCGGTGAAGCCGCTATAACAGGGAACAGACTCGACATTCAACAATCGACAGCCGACGGCCGATTATCAAGTTTGGCTGCAGCGATCGACGCCCGACTTTCGACCGTCGACGCTCGAGCGTCGAGGGTGGGGCGTCGATTGTTGAGAAGAAGCCGAGACTCGGTAGTCGGCTGTCGACCGTCGAATGGCTCTGTTCGTGATTCCGCGTAGCGGATTCTCTCTCTGTCAATTCGACTTCACGACTGTTCCGCCTTTCATCACGAAACGCACACGTCGCAGCGCCGTGATGTCCTGCGTCGGGTCGCCCTCGACGGCGATGAGGTCGGCGAGCAGGCCGCGGCGGACCGCGCCGCGGTCGTCGAGGCCGAAGATCGCCGCATTGCCCGAGGTGGCGGCGATCGCCGCATCGAGCGGCGGCATCCCGTACTCCACCATCAACTCCAGCTCCCAGACGTTCTCGCCGTGCGAGAAGACGCCGACGTCGCCACCGAAGCAGATCGGCACGCCGGCGTCGAGCGCCGCCCGGAATGCTCGCTTCTTCGTTGTGATCCGCTGCGGCTCGGGATCGACGCCTTTACGCCAGCCGGCATAGGATGTGACCGCCTCGGCGGCGGCCAGGGTCGGGCAGAGCGCGACGCCGCGGTCGGCCATCAGCTCGAAGACCTCCGGCGTGCCGCCGTCGCCGTGCTCGATGCTGATCACGCCGGCCAGCGTGGCGCGGCGGATCGCCTCGGCCGTGTAGGCGTGGGCGGCGACCTCGCGGCCGGAGCTGCGGGCGACCTCGACTATCAGGTTCAGCTCGTCTTGGGTGAAGGTCGGCTGCGCCTCGCCGTTCGGGCCCCAGCGGTAGTCGGCGTAGACCTTGACCTGGTCGGCGCCCCGGCCGATCTGGTCGCGCACGACGCGGATCAGGTCGTCGTAGCCGTCAGCGGCCTCGGCGCCCTTGGGCAGCGTGAGCTCGGGTGCGCCTTTGGGCCCGTAGCTGCCCGTCGCGACGATCGCCGGGCCGACCACCAAAAGTCGCGGGCCGGGGATGATGCCCTGCTCGATCGCCTGCTTGATCCCGACATCGGCGTAACCGGCGCCCTCGGTGCCGAGGTCACGCTCGGTGGTGATCCCGGCCAGCAGCGTCTTCTCGGCCGCAGTGACGGCGCGCGCCACCCGCAGAGCCAGCGGCTCGTTCAGGACCTGCTCGGTCCAGGGCGTCTCGTCATATGGGTGGAGCAGCAGGTGAGAGTGGCCCTCGATCAGGCCGGGCATCAGCGTCAGTCCCGGCAGGTCGATGACCCAGGCCTCCGACGGGCGCGGCACCTCATCCTCGGGACCGGCGGCGGCGATCCGCTCGCCCGCCACCACGACGACCCAGCCGCGGTGGAGCTCGTGCGATATGCCGTCGAACACACGGTCGGGGCGCAGCACGACGACGTTCGGCGTCTGGGCCGGGAGCGGGCCGGCGAGCGCTACCGAGACGGCTACGGCAGCCAGGAGCCTGGGGATGCGCTTGTGTGACATGGTTGTTCTCGGTTCGGGCTCGGGTAGCTCGGTACGATTCACGAGTTCGAACATCAAGGTGGGGCTTCGAGAGGCCGTGAGCCAGTCACGCTAACCGTTATCGGTCTCTGTTGCCCTTCTCGGCAGGTCGAGCCATTATGGCGCGCCGGGAAATGGAGAGACAAGCAAGCCTATCGCGAGGCCGGCCTGGCCCAAGGCCGGTGGCCGGATTGTCTGAGTCGTTTAGCCGTTCCCACGATTAGGAGGTAACCATGAAGTGGATGGGAGTCACGGCCGTCATGGCGCTGGCAATCGCAGCCTGCCAGCCGGCGGCACAGCAGGCCGGTCTGACCGAGGAGGACCGAGCGGCCATCAGCGCTATGATCAGTGATTTGACCGACGCAGAGCTCGCCGGCGACTTCGAAGCGGTTGCCGGGATGATGACGGCCGACGTCGTATCGATGCCGGCCAACATGGGCGTGATGGAGGGCAGGGATGCGTGGTCGGCCTGGGTTGAGTCGATGGGCTTCTCAGTGACGGAACTGAGCGTCGATATCGTCGAGATGGATGGCCGAGGCGATCTGGCTTATCTGCGCATGGCTTACACGGAGAGCTTCGCAGTCGAGGGCGCTGCTGAGCCGATCGAGGAGGTCGGCAAGTGCCTGTGGATAGTGCGCAAGCAAGCCGACGGCTCGTGGCGCGTGTCCACTTGGATATGCAACTCGGACCTGCCGGCAACCGAGGAGGGTGCAGAAAGCTAAACGTCAATCGGGCATGACACCCGCTCGGGCCAAGGGGGTCGGGGCCGGCTCAGCGGCCGGCCCCGCCCGGCGGTGTGTCGAGCGCGATCGTGCCGGACGCCGTCTCGACGAAGGCGCGGCCGCCCTGAGCGAAGAAGCGCCCGAACGGCTGGCCGGCTCGGAGCAGCTCGCCCTGCAGCCCCGTCAGACCCGCCGAGCCCTCGAAGCCGCGTTCGCGCACCTCGGTCTGCACCTGGACGTTCTGCAGGCGGTACTCGACGCCACCCATGCGGAGCACGTTGTTGATCGTCGCGTTTGTCTGGCTGGCGCTGCCCCGCATGCGGTGCAGCAGGCGGAGGTTCGTGGCTGACTGCATGACCGAGGTGTGGTGCTCGTTCACGTCGATCTCGAGGCCACCGCCCGTTATGCGCCCCGTCATGTCGTATTCGATCTGGCTGCCCCCTCCGTGGTAGCCGCTCGAACTGGCCGCCACGCCGGATGCCTGCATGTTCACGTCGTAGCGCGTGCCCGACTGCATCGTCCAGCCCTGGACCTGGACCTGAAAGCGTGACCCGTCGTATTGCGCTGCGATTGTGGCCTCGGCCATTCCCGGAATCTTGTGGCTGTATTGCAGGATGTGCGGATATGCCACCCAGGCGGAAGCCGTCTGGGCCTGCTGGTTGCCCTGCGCCTGCATCACCACGAACTCGTGGCTCTGGTCACCGAGGTTGACGACGAGCCGATCGGATGGATGCGGCGCGTACTGGACGCCCGCGGGCCCGACCGCCAGCGTGCCCGTGTTCACGATGCGGCCCATCTGAGCGCCGCCCGACAGGTACGTCGCCTGGTACACCGCCTCCACGACCATGCTGCGGGACAGATACGTGTTGACGGCGACGATGCGTGGAAGCCCGAAGGCGATGGGCAGGCCGGTCTGGATATCGGCGCCACCGGTCGGCGCGGCGGCGGCCGGCGGCGCCGGCGTCGGCTGGGGCGCCGGAGCAGGCTGCGCTCCACCGGCCCGGTTGAACACGATCGTCTGTCCGGTGTCGTAGTTCGGCTGGTTGTAGGCGTCCGGCTCGAACAGCGTCATATACAGCTGTCCGCCATCGAACTCGGCGGCGAAGTACAGACCGCCCATCTCATTGGAGACGGTACCCAGGACCGATCCTTCGTCCACCACGCCGTTCACGTCGTAGCGGACACCCGGGGCCGATAGCGTGCCCGTCACCTGCCCCTGTGCGTCTTGGGCCAGGGTGAGCGTCACCGTGCCGCCGGCGTCGTTCGTGACGGTGTAGGTACCGGAGAAATCCTGAGCCTGGACGGCTCCGCTGAAGATGAGAGACGTAGCGACGAGACCGGCGAGCACGAGGCGCAT
>JASFTY010000456.1:0-3645 GCA_050050535.1 Gemmatimonadales bacterium
TTCTCCTCCACGCTCAGGTCGCTGAAATCAGGTGCGCGCTTAGCCATGCTGGAAATCTCGCAGTATCGTCTTGCCTCAGCAAGTCACTTGCCGCGTTGACGCCTAGCGGATATGCGTTTCACCTGCGCGGCAACGACCACGCGCAATCACGGGCGCGGCCGGACCGCCGGCCACGACGAAACAACGATCTAAGGCCTCAATCCCGTACGCCGCCCGCGCCAGGTGCAAACGCTGGTTAGACGGCGAGGTACTAGCCTCGTTCCGCTAGAACACGTTCGATTTGTGGCTTGAGAGCCGGAACATCCTTCGTGGCAGTAATCCAAACAAACCGCAGGTCGACGCCAAAGTAGTCATGCACGAGCTTGTCCCGCATTCCAGCCACCTCGCGCCACGGAACATCTGGATACGCCGCACGTAGCTCTTGGGACAAGCGCTTTACCGCCTCTCCAAGGATCTGGAGTTGCCGTATGATGGCATCCTGCTTCTCAGCGTTTCCTAGAAAGTCGGTCTCTTCAACACCACCCACGTAGGACTCGATGCGCCCAACCGCATCGAGCATATGTCTCAGATACGGAAGGTCATCCGTCTCCTTCATAGATCACCGAGGCTGAAGAGAGGATCCGGTCGCGGATATACGGACTGAGCGAGGCTTCAGTAACGAGATCGACTTTCCGTCCAAACATCTCTGTAAGCTCAATCTCAAGGCTCACCAGCTCAAAAAGACCCTTGCGACCTCTGAACTCTATCAGAAGGTCGATGTCACTGTCCGGAGAATCATCACCACGGGCAGCGGACCCAAAGATCTTCAGGACCGCAACACCATGCTGCCTGCAAAGCTCGGTAAGTCTTTCGTGGTCGATCGCAACCATGCCCTAAAGTGCCTCCGTGCGCGCCCGTTCGTCAATGGCGGCTACACGGACTCGCCGTCTAACGGATAGCGTTTCAGCTGCGCCCTGAGGAGTGCGCAGAAATGATAATCTCATACGAAGCAATATAGCCGACGTCCGCAGCGCCAGCTGCAAACGCTTGTTAGGCGGCAGCCTAGGTTGGCGGTGCCGCATCGAGCCGCTGTCCACGCACTACCCACCAAAGCGCTGCAGTGCTGAGAGCCAGAACCAGTGACACCAACATGCTGGCCGGTAGGTTCTCCGGGCGCATCGCGACGAACGCGAGAGCGGGGAAGGCAAATGCGGATGCTATGAGAAGTCCTACCCGCGTATCCGGCCTCAAGTGGCGCCAGCGTCTCCACGACGACATCGCCGCCACAGCGAGTAAGGGTCCCGCCACGTGGATGGCCAGGGCCAGCCAGGCCGCGACAGTGGAGTCTTCGCGAGCTGCATCGATCGGCGCCAGCAGCGCCCCGAGGCCAAACAGCCCGAGGCCGCCGACTATCCCGCGCTTGGCGCTGAGCTCTAGGGACGATAGCATAAGCCGTGCCGGTTGAGGGGCTGCCGTCTAACGGATTAGCGTTTCAGCTGCGTTGCGACGGAACGAGCGGCGCGGCTGATCTAAAGACTTCAACTCGCAGCCAGCTACGACCACGGAGCCTGCAATCTCCACGGAACAAACGCAGTCTATGCGTAGCATGCAGCGCCAGCTGCAAACGCTCGTTAGACGGCAGCCGTCGCTCTAAAGAAGCTTTCGAAAATCCTCTACGGTAAGTCCCGCGTCTCGGACAATTCCGCCCATCGTATGGGCGTTTACTGGATTGTGCCGAGGGATGGTTAGGATCCGGACACCATCGGTCATCACGATGTGCTTGCCTTCGCGGATAATCCGAAAACCAGCCTTCTCCAAGGCCCGCACGGCATCTCGATGGTTGACGCTGGGGATCTTTGCCACGACTAAAAGGTGACTTCCACTTCGCGGACCACCGCGCCTTTCAACAGATCATCCCGCGCGGCTAAGTACTCTTGGATTGCATCGCGGATGTTCTCAACAGCTTCGTCTTCTGTCGACCCTTGGGACCAGCAACCCGGAAGCCCCGGCACAGAGACGCTGTAGCCTTCCTCAGTTTCCTTGAGAACGATCTTGTACTTCATGAGGGATCCCCCTGTTCCCTCCAAAGATACTGCAATTCTGCGCTGCCGTCTAACGGATATGCGTTTCACCTGCGCGGCAACGACCACGCGCAATCACGGGCGCGGCCGGACCGCCGGCCACGACGAAACAACGATCTAAGGCCTCAATCCCGTACGCCGCCCGCGCCAGGTGCAAACGCTGGTTAGGTGGCGGCTTTGCACAGGCGCTTCTTGTTTCTCTCACTCCTTCACCACCGCATAGAGCCTCACGTACTCCACCCCCATGTCATCCCGCTCGACGCCCGCGATATAGTCTTCACCGATCTCGTGGACACGCAGGCCCTGGGGAATTTCGACGTCGCCGAGCCAGCGGCCGTCCGGGTCGAAGACGGACCATGTGCGAGGGGAGTCGGTGTCCCAGGGGACGCGGTAGTTCTCGACCCACAGATTGGCAGACGGGTCGAACGCCAGGGCGCTGTGGGTCGGCATGAGGGAGGGCGGCGTGACGTCGTCGAATCGATCGCGCACCTGCCGCTGTCGCTCCAGCGGGTATCGGGCGACGTATTCGTCGACGAAGCGCGTCACCGCCGCCTGTGTCACTGGCCGCCGCTCGATGGCGCGGCGGACACGGAATTCGCGGCCGTCGATTTCAGCCACAGCGATGTCGTACGCCTGGCCGTCACTCAGGGCGACGCGGCCGGGGCCGACGGCCGTGAGGTCTTGCCCACCGAACGGGACGACGACAGCGCCCCTGCCAATGTACTGGTCGCCCCTATGCCGGGTGTAAATCAGGTACTCCTGGCCTTCGTGGGCCAGGACGGTGTCGGTGGCGGAGTCGCCCTCGGACCACGTGATGTAGGTATTCCGCCTCCTCTGGTAGCCTTCGATCTCGGAGCTGCGCTCGAGGTCCAGCCAGCAGCCGTTCGGCAGGCGGTGGTCAGGCGGCTTGAATGGGTTGTTGCGCGACGCGAGCCGCCGGCTCTCGACAACCGCACCGTCGGCCGTGAATGATGTGACGCGGGGGCCGCGGTCGTCGGACAGGAGGAGCGTGTCGGGGGGGAGGAGCTGCATACCGCGGATGCTGCGGAACTCTCCGGGGCCGTCGCCCCGTCTGCCCATACTGCGGATCCAACGGCCGTCAGAGCCGTAGAGCCGGATCTCCGAGGAGCCGTGGTTGGCGACGGCAATGCGCCCGTCCTCCAGGCGTACGGCTCCCATCACCCAATACAGCTGGCTCTCCGGCGGACCGTCGACCGTGCCGATGGACGTGATGGGTCCGCTGACGCGCCACGTTTCGTCGGGCCCCCACGCAGGAGCCGCCGACTCGACGATGGTAATAGCAGCGGAGTCGGTGCGTTCAACGGTCGGGGCGCGGTCCCGCCCGCCGCAACCGGCGAGCGGGAAGAGAGCAGCGGTCGCGACCGCGACCACGTATCGCGTCCGGAAGCGCAACCGCTTATGTAATGGTCCCATTCGGCAGATGTCGTGATGCACAGCATCAGGATGTAGACCGACTTCATGTAACGGAATCGGTTGGCTGATGGATGTGTGGACTGTCATGCCGCCACCTAACGGATCAGCGTTTCAGCGGCGCCGCGACGAACCGAGCGGCGACGCTGGAACC
>JASFTY010000457.1:0-3633 GCA_050050535.1 Gemmatimonadales bacterium
AAGACCGCGGGTTCTGATCTCTTAGTCGACAGCCGACAGCCGACTACCGGCGGCCGGCTCATTTCTCGGCTTTCGGCGTTCGATTCTCAGGTGGGGGCGAGAGTCGACTATCGAGCGCCGCACGTCGGTAGTCGAGAGACAACTTGGAAATCGGCAGTCGGCTGCTGCCTGTTGAATGTCGACTCAGCCCCACTTGTAGTAATCGGTGAACTCGAGCGGCTCGTCGTCAGTCGACACCCTGCTCGACTCCCGCAGAGACTCCTCCATGAGCATGGGCCGGAAGCCGATTCGCTCGATGAAATCGCCGGTCACGTAGTTTATCTCGGCGCTCTCCGACAGGGCCGAGTACCGCTTGGCGAACCACTCCCCGGGATACGACTCGACCTCGAGGTTCGGAGACGCATAGGCGAATGCGATCTCCATACCATAGCTCGGGACATGAGCCGGGAAGACCGCGACGTGCCGGAACACGGAACGTAGAGTCGCGATGGCCGAGCCAACCACCTTCGGATGGTGAAACCAGCCACCGGCGTGCATCGCAACCACTCCCTTGTCCGCCAGCCGCTCCGACAGGTGCCGGTAGGCTTCCCTCGTGTAGAGATACTTCGAGGGGCCTATCGGGTCGGTGAGATCGAGGATGATCGCGTCGAAGCTCTCCCGGCTCCCCTCGACGTATTTCCTCCCATCTGCTACGCGCAGCTCCGTCCGCGGATCGTCCCAGGCGTCTCCGCAGATGCCCCGCAAGTACTTCCGCGCCACGTCGACCACCATCCCATCGACCTCGACGACCACCACTCGCTTGACGCTCCGATGCTTGAGCAGCTCGACCAGGATCCCGCCGTCACCGCCACCGATTACCAGCACCTCGGCCGGCGCATCCTGCATGAGTAGCGGAGGGTGGGCAAGGATCTCGTGGTAGATGAATGTGTCTCGCTCGGTGGTCTGAATCGCGCCATCGAGGATCAGCGCTCTCCCGTAGTCGTACGTCTCGACGACCTCGATCCGCTGGAATTCACTCGACTCGGAGTAGAGCCTGCCGGCCAGCTTCAGACAGCGCCGCTGCGTCGGCGACAGATCCTCGACGTAGTACTCACCTTCGGAGGAGCGCATCATCGCACCACTGGTTCCACGCGCGTAGCGGGCATGGTCGCCGCGGCGCACGCTAGCGGTGAAGCGAGGTGCAAGGTGGATACCCGTGGGACCCCGGCGCCGACTCCACGCACCCCTCTTGGCGACCCGTTAGCCATCGACTACCGAATTCCCAATCACTCCCGTCCCCACGTCCGGTAGCGGTTCGTGATCGGAAGACGTCGGTCCTTGCCGAAGGCGCGACGTGAGATACGGATCCCTGGGGGCGCCTGGCGCCGTTTGTACTCTGCCCCGTCGATCATCTCCACGACCTGGCGGACAATCTGTCGATCGAATCCCTGGCCCTCAATCTCCTCGGGGCTACGGTCTTCCTCGACGTACGCCTCGATGATGGGGTCGAGCACCTCGTAGGGCGGAAGCGTGTCGGTGTCGAGCTGGTTACGGCGGAGCTCGGCGGACGGAGGCTTGTCGATCACCCGCTGCGGAATGGGTTGACTCTCTCGATTCCGCCAGCGCGCCAGGCGGTAAACCCATGTCTTCGGCACATCTTTGAGTACCGCGAAGCCGCCGGCCATATCACCATAGAGCGTAGCGTACCCCACGCTCATCTCGCTCTTGTTTCCGGTTGCTAGGACGAGCCAACCGAACTTGTTGGAGAGGGCCATGAGGAAGTTGCCGCGGATGCGGGCCTGGATGTTCTCCTCCGCGACATTGGGTTCGGTTCCCGCGAACCGGTCAGCGAGCGACTCGAGATAGCAGTCGAACACGCCGTTGATGGGTATCTCGAGGAAGTCTACGCCGAACCCGCTGGCGATCTCGGCGGCGTCTTCGCGATTCTCGGCCATCGTATAGCGGGACGGCATCGAGACGGCAGTGACGGCGTCCGCCCCGAGGGCGTCCACGGCGAGGGCGAGGGCGAGTGCCGAATCGATACCGCCGGATAGCCCGAGCACGACATGTTCGAACCCGTTCTTGCGGAAGTAATCGGAGATGCCCAGCAGCAAGGCCTGATAGACCTCGGCCTCGGGATCGAGCAGCTCGATCGGCGGCTTCATTTCCAACTCGGGCTTCTTGCGCCGCGGCCGGCGCACCGCGGCAACGTGGACGCGGTTCGTCGGCGCAGCGAACCGCTGGCGCCAGCGCGGATCCTGCAGCCGGCGGCGCGACACCCCTCTCAGCTCGAGGTCGATCACCACGTGATCCTCGGCAAACTGTCTACCCCTGGCACGAACGACGCCGCTCGGGTCGATCACCAGGCTGTGACCATCGAAGATCAGTTCATCCTGCCCGCCGACCATGTTACAGAAGGCGAGGAAGCAACCGTAGTCCTCGCAGCGGGTCGCCAGCATGCGTTCGCGGGTCGGCCCCTTCCCGCGACTATAGGGAGACGCCGAGATGTTCACGAGTACGTCGGCCTTGCCGTCGAGCACGGCTCGCTGGGCCGGACCGCCGGGATACCAGAGGTCCTCGCAGACCGTCACCCCGACCCTCAACCCGTCCATGTCGAGCACCAGGGCGTCTCTACCGCGCGCGAAGTACCGCTGCTCGTCGAACGGGCCGTAATTGGGGAGGTAGCGCTTGCGGTACTTGGCCGCGACCTCGCCACCTGTGACCACGGCCGCGCTATTGAACAAGTCGTCGCAGAGCTCGGGGAACCCGATCACGGCCACCAGGTCCTCCACCTCGGCAGCCAGGTCCGTCAACGCAGCCTCCGCCCGCTCGGCGAAGTGCGGCTTGAGGAGCAGATCCTCCGGCGGATAGCCGGTGATCGTGAGCTCGGGGAACACCGCGAGGTCGGCCCCCAACTCGCGCACGCGCACCAGGCTGTCGCGGATCTTGCCCACGTTCCCGTCGATGTCCCCGACGACGAGATTCCGCTGGCACAGCGCCACGCGTATGACCCGATCAGCGCCTCGAGATGACTTGCCCATCGTACTCTCCGGTCCGGGACCCCGATTTGAGGTCCGCCCTACAATCTGCCGATCGCACCCCGCCCTGCAAACCCCGCGGCGGCCACTGGCGCCTGGCGGCCCAACCTTGCATTCTATATTGACTTCAGACGCCGGCGGGAGGCGTCGACCCCGCTGTACAGCACAGCCGCGCCGGAGGCGCTCAGCGATGGCCCAGCAGGACTCAGGCACAAACTGGATCGTAGTCGGGGCGGGCGCTTTGTTCCTCGCCCTGGCAGTCCTCGCCTTCAACGATCCGTTGCTTCGAGCAGCAGTCGCGGTGATCGTATTCATTGCCGCCTTCATCATGGCCCGACCGCGCGAGGAGACGCCGATCGAGAACCCCCTCCTCGAACAGCTCAGAACCCACAAGGAAGGGCTCGACCGACGGAAGTACGGACGCCTCCGCTCGACCACCGAGCGCCTGCTCGATAACGTGCGACAGATGAACAAGATCGCCATCGACGGCCGCGAGGGAAGACTATCCCCGCGCCATGCGCAGGCCGAGCTCGACCGGTTGGCTGCGGTGATGCGCGACGTCATCGACGAGATCCGCAAGGCCGCCGGCGTCCCGACCCCGACGGAAGAACCAGCG
>JASFTY010000458.1:0-3598 GCA_050050535.1 Gemmatimonadales bacterium
AGCGAGATCGTCTTCATCAACAACAGCAACCCCGACGGTATGAGCGACGCTGATGTGTTGGATCTCTGCGGCCCCGGCCAGGTCGAGTGTGGGACGAACGATCCAAACCTGCCCGCCGCCCTGGAGGCACGGATCTGGGGGCTCGGGGCTACTGTTCCGCCTGATAACTTCGTGAGCGACATAGCGGGCCAGTTCAACTCGCCGCGCATCAAGGTGCGCCCGGGCAACGTGCCGAGCCTGATCGGCGCGCCTGTGGCGGCGCGAGCCGTAGCCCACATCGACTACACGACGACCATCGCGCGCGAGTACTGGTGGTTGCCGCCGCCCGGCGAGCTGACCGCGCCCGACATCACATTCTATTCGCCGGGCGCTGCCGCCGTACCCGACTACCCCCTCGAGATCGAGCTGGAGCTCACAGGATCGTTCGGGACGACGGGGAGCGACGACGCGAGCTCAGGGCCGCGTCCGAAGATGAAGAGGGTCCGGCTCACGTACGGCGGAAGCACCGTCGACGACGGCAGCTATGACTTCCTCTACGACACGGGGGCTACGACCACCCAGATCAACGAGGTCATGGCCCAGGCACTCGGGTTGGACCTCGCGAACCCCGAGACCACGATGGAGTTGAACACGGTGTCGGGAGTCGTGGTGGCCAAAGGGTATATCATCGATCGAGCCGAGATCACTGCCGACGACGGCTCGCGCAAGTACACCATCGAGCATCCGATGATGTTTGTTGTGCCGCCCCCGTCGGGAGTCCCACCGGAGTTCACCTTCCCGGGCGGCATCGACGCCGTCATCGGCTCCAACTATTTCGAGCGGACCCGCGTGGTGGTCGATGTCCCCGGGCTCCGGCTCTCGATTCCCCGCGACATACAGATCCTGGCGCCCGCGGCCCAAGCGCACGAGTACGCCGGCTCGCCGTCCGAGGGCCGGCGCCTGCTGGTGCGACTGCTGCTCGACCTTCCCGGGCTGACGGTCCCGGGGAACCTGGAGGTAGCGGTCGCCGGCGACCCGACCACCGTGGTCACCGAGGGACGGGTCGGCGAAGAGTACTGGATGGTGGTGAACATGCCGCCGAAGCCGGCGGGCTGCTACAACCTGACCGTCACCCATGCCGACGACCCGGTAACGGGAACGGCGGACGAGGCCGTATGCTTCGAGGCCGAGCGCGTCTTCGATCGCGCCCTGGCCATCGACCGGACAGGCAGCATGAACTACGACGCGTCCACGTTCTCCTACTCCGGCGAAAAGATGGCCGCGGCCAGAGCGGCAGCGCGCTTCTTCGTCGACCTATCGACCGACGTCGACTACATCGGCGTCACGAGCTTCAAGCGGGACTCGGACGACGGGGACGGTGTGGTCGAGCAACACGAGCTGGCGCGCACCGACTTCCAGATGGTCCGCGCTCAGGACGGCGCCACCGACAACAGGCCGCCCGCCCGGGAGGCGATCGCGGCAATCGAGCCTGACGGACAAGGGTTCGCGTATGAGACGTCGATCGGCGCCGGCCTCGAGCAGGCTTGGCAGATGCTGCGCGACCCGGGCCAGGGGAGCACCGCGCACGATTGGGAGATCGTGCTGCTCTCGGACGGGCGCGAGAACTACGCCCCCTACTGGGATCGGGCCAACGGTTCCGGACCGCTGAAGCCAGAGCTCGAGTCGGCCGCCCCACCCGTCCGCGTTCACACCGTGGCGATCGGAGGGGATGCGAACGTCACCGTCCTGGAGGACATCGCCAGTACGACCGGCGGCCTGTTCTCGAACCTCTACGAGGGGACCGCATCCTTAGGGCTGACTAGCCGTCTGGCCGACGTTTACAAGGCCATCGACGAGCACATGCGCGATGAGCAGCGCTTCTACTACTACGAATGGCCCGGTGGCGACCTGCCGCGCGAGGCGGCAAAGCCCCTCGAACCCGGCGCCCCGGGGACGATCCCGGTGGAATCCGGCCTCCACTCGCTGAGCGTGGGA
The DNA here is from genome assembly GCA_050050535.1 of Gemmatimonadales bacterium. Lineage (GTDB taxonomy): Bacteria > Gemmatimonadota > Gemmatimonadetes > Palauibacterales > KS3-K002. The sequence continues at coordinate 1,975 of JASFTY010000458.1, forward strand.
TTCCACTGGAACGAAAACGACGCCGTCGACGTGACTCTCCTGGATCCCGACGGAAATGCGGTGTCCCACGACCCGCCGGCGGTCACGCTTCACAGCGACTCGAAGCACCAGGCCTATCGGATCGCCGATCCGAAACCCGGCGCCTGGCAGTATTACGTGAGACCGAAGAGCGGCCTCGACTTCGAGTTCTTCGCCGTCGCCTCGGGGATAGGCGACGTGACGCTGATCCTGGGACCGCGGGAGGTGTCGGCAGCGGGCCCGGGCACGTTCCAAGTGCCGCTGCGGCTCATCCTGGTCGACGACGAGCCGATCGCCCTCGCAACGGTCACCGGCCGTGCGCGCCGCCCCGACGGGACCACGGTGCGCATCGAGCTGCGGGACGACGGGACGAGCCACGACGGCGCGAGCGGCGACGGAATCTACGGAATGCTGTTCAGAAGTATGCAGCGGGGCGCCCACTGCGTCGACCTGCTGGTCGAGGGCGAGTCGACGGGCAGCGAGCCGTTCACCCGTATGCGGTCGTTCTCGTTCGTGTTCCCCGAAGAAGACCCGAGCCACGGCGGCAAGCCCGAGCCGCCGCTGCAGCCCGAGGAGAAGCCGGGTCGCTTGTACTACGGCGCGCTTTTCGGCTCGTCACACCCGTTGCACGCGCTGGACGACAGTGCGGATGCCAACATCCATCTCCGCGCAGACTTCAGCTATCGCGTGTACGACCATCTGCACATCGCGCTGCTCCTCGGCCTCAGCCAGTTCACTGCGGAGAGTGACGCCGGCATCGGGCACCCGCGCTGGCTCAGCGCCTCGCTGAACGCCCGACTGCTGCTCGCGACCTCCGGGGCCCTGACGCCGTACGTTCAGGTGGGCGGTGGCTACTACCGATCGAAGGCGGGCACGGGTGTGGGAGGTGCGAACGTCGGCCTCGGCGTCCGGGCTCCGCTGTCCACAGGCTACGGCATTGATCTGGGAGTCGACTACCACTTGGTCGGCGGAAGTGACGAGGCCCGGTTCCTCACGGCGCAGATCGGACTCGTGGTCCACTAGAGCGCGAGGTCGCTGCCCCCTAAGGAGGTAAAGCGATGAGAGACCAGCCCAACAACAACGGCGACGGAGACACCCCTTCCCCGGCGGCGCCCCGCCCGGAGCTGCGCCTGCGCAACTACCGAATCGTCCGACGCCTCGGCGAAGGCGGCATGGGGGTCGTGTACGAGGCGGAACAGCAGAGCCCCAAGAGACCCGTCGCACTGAAGGTGATCCGCGGTGGCAGCCTCGTGGGTGAGCACTCGCTCGCCTTGTTCCAGCGCGAGACCGAGGCCCTGGCCCGACTGCGACATCCGGGCATCGCGGCTATCTACGAATCCGGTAGCACCGATGACGGGCAGCCGTTCTTCGCGATGGAGCTCGTCGAGGGTCAGTCGCTGGGCACGTACTTGTCCGAGCGACCCTTCGGTCGCGATGGTGCCGACGACATCGATCTCCGCCTGCGCCTGTTCGTGAAGATCTGCGAGGCGGTGAACTACGCGCACCAGAGGGGCGTGGTTCACCGCGACCTGAAGCCGGATAACGTCTTCATTGCGGCGAGTCCGTCGGCACGCGCCACGAACGGGGATACGCCCGAGATCAAGAT
>JASFTY010000459.1:0-3584 GCA_050050535.1 Gemmatimonadales bacterium
ACATTTTCGCCATGAAGGCTGTCGGGATCAGAGAGCTCAAGAACCGGCTCAGCGAGTACATCCGTCAGGTCCGTCGCGGCGAGCAGATACTGGTCACCGACCGCGGCGTGGTCGTGGCGGAGCTGCGCCAGCCGGGCCCGCGCGCATCCGATACACGCTACCCCGGGCTGGTCGAGCTCGCGCGGCAGGGCGGTGTCCGGCTGGGCCCGGCGAACCGGCCGGATCTCTACCCTGCGCTGGAGCCGGGCCTGACAGAAGGGTCGGCGGCGGAGCTGCTCGATCAGGAGCGCGGCGAGCGTTGAACCTTTACGCCGAGTCGAGCGCGGTGCTCGCCTGGCTGTTGGGCGAGCCGAGTTCGGAGGCCGTACGTGCGGCGCTCGGCGAGGCGGAGTTGGTGCTCGCCTCGGAGCTGACGCTGATCGAGTGTGAGCGGGTGTTGATCCGTGCCACGGCATCGGGCTCACTGAGCGAGGCGATGGCCGGCGACCGCCGTGCGCGATTGAGCCAGGCGGCAGAGCACTGGGCGATACTCGGCCTGACGGCGGAGGTCAGCGAGCGAGCGCGCCGGCCGTTCCCAGGGGAACCGATCCGCACGCACGATGCGATCCACCTGTCCTCGGCCCTCCTCGCCCGTTCGCTGGTCCCGGAGACCCGGCTGCTCTCGTTGGACGAGCGGATTCGCTCGAGCGGGAGCGAGCTGGGTTTCGAGGTCGTCCCGGCTGACGGCGAGCCGGCCGGCTACTCGTAGCGCAGCGCTTCGACGGGATCGACGCGCATGGCACGGCGCGCCGGCACGTAGCAGGCCAAGACGGCGACGATGACGAGCAGCAGGGCGACTCCTATTAGAGTCAATACATCGGTCGTGCCGACGCCGTACAGCAGACTTCCGAGGAATCGCGATAACGCCAGCGCTGCCGCGACGCCGACCAGGATGCCGATGCCCACCAGCCTCATACCTTGCCCCAGCACCAGCTGCAGCACATCGCTCCGTTCGGCGCCGATCGCCAACCGCACGCCGATCTCCTGGGTACGCCGGCTGACCGAATAGGCGATGACGCCGTAGATGCCGACGGCGGCGAGCAGCAGGGCGACGATCGCGAAGGCGAGCATCAGGGTGGTCGAGAAGCGCATACGGGCCAGCGACTCACCGACGATCCGTTCCATCGGCTTCACATCGTAGATCGGCAGCGTCGGATCGAACCGCCGAATCACGGCGCGCGCTGCCGCGAGTCCGGCGTCCGGGTCGCCGCGCACGACCAGCGACATACTACGCGACCACGGGACCTGCGCGTACGGCACGTAGACGCTGGGGTTAGGGTCAACTCTCAAGCTGGCGTGGCGGACACCGCCGACCACACCGACGACGCGGAAGGGTTGCCCGTGAAGTCCCAGCCGTATCCCCAGCGGGTCCCGGCCGGGGAAATGGCGGCGCACGAAAGCGTCGTTCACGACGACGACGCGCTCGACCTGCGGCCCATCGATCTCGCTGAACCGGCGGCCGGCGACGAGTCGGATCCCCATCGCCTCGAAATACGTCGGTGTCACGACGGCGAAGTTGACCGAGCGGTTCTCGTTCGGCGGCACCTCGGTCTCACCCTCCTTGAGGAACGAGGTGCCGCCGCGATCTACGGCCAGCGGGATGGCGTTGATGAATCCCGCCGCCTCGATGCCGGGGCTCGAGTTGAAACGCCGCTCGAGCTCGGCATACGCCGCAACGCGGTGCGCGTCCTCCGGGTAGCGCGACTCCAGCAGCGACACCGTCAACGTCGTCCTGTCCGCGGCGTCGAACCCCGTCTCCACGCCGCTCAGGCGGGCGAAGCTCTGGATCAGCAGACCCGCTCCGACGAGCAGCACCAGCGACAGCCCGACCTCGGCGACGACGAGCGCCGACCGCAGGCGCGAGCTACCCCGGCTTTCCGCCTGCCCGCGCCCCGCCTCGCGCAGCCGCTGGCTCAGATTCTCTGTGGCCCCTTGAAAGGCGGGGGCCAGGCCGAACAGCACGCCGGTGAGCAGCGACACGAGCAGCGTGAAGCCCAGCACGCTGGCATCGAGGCCCACACCTTCCAGCCGCGGGATGTCCTGCGGGCCCAGCCGGGCCAGCGCCCGCGCGCCCCAGACCGCCACGCCCAGGCCCGCCAGGCCGCCCAGCAGAGAGAGACCCAGGCTCTCGGTGATGAGCTGCCGCAGCAGCCGGCCGCGGCCGGCCCCCAACGAGGCGCGCAACGCGAACTCCTTGAGCCGCGTCGTGCCCCGGGCCAACAGCAGGTTGGCCACGTTGACGCAGGCGATGAGCAGGACCAGGCAGACGGCGCCCAAGAGGATCAGCAGCTGCACGCTGACATCGCCCAGCACCTGCCGGTCCAGCGGCGTCAGGGTGATGTCCCAGCCGGCGTTGAAGGACGGGTACTCCTGCTGCAAGCGACGCGCGATCGCGCTCATCTCCGCGCCGGCGGTCCCCAGGTCGACGCCGTCCCTCAGCCGGGCGATCACGGTCATGAAGTGGGCCGCCCGGTTCCCGGCTTCCATGTCGATGGCGAACGGCACCCAGAGCTCCGTCTCTTCGGTAGGGATCGCGCCTTCCAGCACGATGGGCGGCGGGAACTCGAAGCCCGGCGGCATCACGCCCACCACGGTGTGGGGTATGCCGTCCAGCCTGATCGATCGCCCGAGTACGTCGGGGTCCGCGCCGAATCGGGTCTGCCAGCATCCGTGGCTGAGCAGCACGACCGGGGCGCTGCCCTCGCGATCGTCCTCGCTGTTGAAGGGCCGGCCGAGCGCCGGCGCGACACCGACCACCGAGAACATCCCGGCGGTCACCGACGCGCCGCGGACTACGCTCGACTCCGCCTCGCCCTCCAGGATGTAGCGTCCGCGGCTGAACGCTCCCATCGCGTCGAACGCGTCGTTCTGTGCGCGCCAGTCCGCATAGTTCGGCGGCGACGCGAACATGTAGGGCAGGCCCCGGCTCAGGTTCCGCTCCCAAATGACGACCAGCCGGTCCGGGTCGCGGTACGGGAAGGGTCGCAGCAGCACGCCGTTCACGACGGAGAAGATCGCGCTGGTCCCGCCGATGCCCAGCGCCAGGGTCAGCACGGCGACGAGCGCGAATCCCGGGTTCCTGCGCAACATCCGCAGGCTCAACTTCACGTCCTGCCATAGACTGGCCATCTCGAGTCACCTCTCTCACGGTCCAGACGTGGCACGGCTGCTTTCTCCCTTAGATGCCGGTATTGACTGCGCGAGTTGGAATCGCTCGACTGGCTACGCGTCCCGGGACGCAGTATAGCATTCCCGTCGCGCCAGCGGCGAACCGATGCCAGATTGCCGTAGCGCCCGGCCCAATCACCTGTGACGGAGAGCCCGACGATGAAGATCACCAGGATCGCCGCCTACCAGGTCGACCTGCCGCTGCACGAAGGCAGCTACAAGTGGTCCGGCGGTAAGTCGGTCGAGGTGTTCGACAGCACGGTCGTACGCGTCGAGACCGATGCAGGGGTCGTCGGCCACGGCGAGGTCTGCCCGCTGGGGCCGTTCTACCTGCCGGCCTATGCTAAGGGCGCGCGGACCGGCATAGCCGAGCTGGC
>JASFTY010000460.1:0-3580 GCA_050050535.1 Gemmatimonadales bacterium
CTCAAGGCGGTGATAGACTTCGAGTCGGTTGGCCGGAAGAAAGTGGTTGTGCGGTACGCGAATCTGTCGCTCGATGAATCCGGCTAGCCAGTTGAACATACACATTGGACAGCTGATCGGGAGGGCACGATGACGATCGAGCGCACCGAGATCGAAAAGATTGCGGCGCTCGCCCGACTCGAACTGGACGACGATGAGCTCGATGCTCTGACTCGCGACTGCCGGTCGATCCTCGAGTTCTTCGAGGCGATCCGCGACGTCGACGTCGAAGGGGCAACCCCCACTGGCGCACCCGACCGACCGGCGCCGGCCCGCGACGACCGGGTCGAGCACGATCGTCTCGAGCGGTCGCCGGCGGAGATGGCGCCGGACTGGAGAGACGGCTACTTCGTCTTGCCACGCTTGCCGGCGCTCGATGCTGGAGACGCCGCCGAGGCCGAGACGTAAGGCGCGAGGCAAGTGTCGATGCGAGGATCGGCGGGACCGGGCATCCGCGAGCTCCACGAGGCGCTGCGATCGCGACATCTCCGGGTCGACGAGCTTCTGCAGTCCGTTCTGCAGGCCATCGCCGGCTCAGATGCGTCGGAGCCGCCGCTGCATGCATTCCTGTCGGTGGCCGGCGATGGACTGTTGAGAGAGGCGGCCGACCTCGATCGTGCGCTCGACAGGGGCGATGAGGTCGGACCGTTGGCCGGGATACCCATCGCGGTCAAGGACAACATCTGTACCGCAGCACTGCCCACTAGCTGCGGGTCGAGAATCCTCGACGGCTATGTCGCGCCGTACGAGGCGACAGTGGCGCGCAGGTTGAGGGAGGCGGGCGCCCTAATCGTCGGCAAGACCAACCTCGACGAGTTTGCCATGGGCTCGTCGACTGAGAACAGTGGCTTCGGCCCGACGCGGAATCCCTTAGACCCGCAGCGAGTCCCGGGCGGCAGCTCGGGTGGGTCGGCGGCAGCGGTGGCGGCCGGTCTCGTGCCGTTGGCCCTCGGCTCCGACACGGGCGGCTCGGTTCGGCAGCCTGCTGCGTTCTGCGGCGTCGTCGGGCTGAAGCCGACATACGGCCGGGTGAGCCGCTACGGGCTGGTCGCGTTCGCGTCGAGCCTGGATCAGATAGGACCCCTGGCCCGTAGCGTCGAAGACGTGGCGACCTTGCTCAGCGTCATCGCCGGCGTCGATCGCTTCGACTCGACCTCCCTCGATCTTCCCGTGCCGGCGTTCCAGGCTGGGCTGGGCGCGGGCCCCGAGGGCCTCGTGGTGGGAGTACCGCGGGAGTATTTCCCGGACGATCTCGAGCCGGGCGTCGCGGCTGCCTGTCGCGCGGCGGTGGAGCGCCTGGAGCGGCAGGGGGCTGAAGTCCGCGAGATCTCTCTCCCGCACACGGGCAAAGCGGTCCCTGCCTATTTACTGGTTGCGAACGCCGAGGCGTCGAGCAACCTGGCGCGCTACGACGGGGTGCGCTACGGGTTGCGGGCGCCGGGCGCGGAGAGCACGATCGCGGTCTATCGTGAGACGCGCGGGGCGGGCTTCGGTCGTGAGGTCAAGCGGCGGATAGTGCTCGGCACCTACGGCCTCTCGGCCGGCTACTACGAGGCGTACTACGGCACTGGGCAGCGAGTGCGCGGCCTGATCGCACAAGACTTCGAGCGAGCCTTCGCCGGTGGCATAGACGTCATCTTCACACCGACTGCCCCCACGGTGGCTTTTCGCCTCGGCGAACGAATCGAAGACCCGGTGTTGATGTACCTCTCGGACGTGTTCACCGTCACGGCCAACCTGGCGGGCCTGCCCGCTATCTCTGTCCCCGTCGGCCGTGTGGACGGGCTGCCGGTAGGTGGCCAGCTCCTGGCGCGTCAGTTCGACGAGGGCAGGCTGTTGAACGCGGCCCATGCGCTGGAGCGCGCGGTCAGTGAGGCTGCCGGGTCGGGAGGACCATAGATGACGGAATCGGGCGCAGCACCACACGAGACGATCATCGGGCTCGAGATCCACATCCAGCTCAGAACGTCCAGCAAGATGTTCTGCGGCTGCCGCGTCGAGTTCGGTGCACCGCCCAACACCCACGTCTGTCCCGTCTGCCTCGGCCTGCCCGGCGCGCTCCCGGTCGTCAATCGCCGGGCGATCGAGCTGGCCGTGCGTGCGGCGCTGGCGCTCAACTGTGCCGTCCACCGGAGCAGCTGCTTCGCGCGGAAGAACTACTTCTATCCCGACCTCCCCAAGGGCTACCAGATCAGCCAGTACGATCGGCCGCTCGCCAGCGGCGGCTGGCTGGACTTCCCGGAAGAGGGCGGCGGCGCGGGCCACGTTCGCATTCGTAGGCTGCACGTCGAAGAAGACTCCGGCAAGTCGCTGCACGATCGCTTCGCCGGGAAGACGGCGGTCGACCTCAATCGCGCGGGAGTCCCGCTAGTCGAGATCGTAAGCGAGCCGGACCTCCGCTCCCCGGCCGCCGCCCGAGCGTTCTTGGGACGGCTCAAGCGCGTGCTCGAGTATCTGGAGGTCAGCGACTGCAACATGGAGGAGGGTAGCCTGCGCGTCGATGCGAACGTCTCGGTCCGCCCGGCCGGCAGCGGCGAGTTCATGACGAAGACGGAAGTGAAGAACATGAACTCGTTCAGCCAACTCGAGCGGGCGCTGGCGCACGAGGCGGCCCGACACCTGACCCTCGTCGGGTCTGGAGGGCAGGTCGAGCACGAGACCATGCTCTGGGACCCGGCACGCGGCGAGACGCGGCCGATGCGCGGAAAGGAGGAAGTCCACGACTACCGATATTTCCCGGAACCCGACCTGCCACAGCTCGAGATCCCCGAGGATACGGTCCAGCGTATCGGCCGGAGCCTGCCCGAGATGCCATGGCAGAAGGAGCAGCGGTTCGTCGACGACTACGGGCTGCCTCGCTACGACGCCGAGCTTCTCAGCTCGTCCCGCGCCCTGGCCGATCTATTCGAAGCCGTCGCGCACTCGGTGCCGGATCCGAAGCAGGCATCGAACTGGGTGATGGTTGAGGTGCTGGCGGTCGCCAACGAATGGGGCCGGCCCGTCGAGCAACTCGACGTCGATCCGGAGGGCCTCGCCGAGATCGTACGGCTGGTGGCGGACGGCAGATTGTCACGCAGCCTGGGCAGGCAGGTGTTTCGCAGGATGGTCGAGACGGGAAAGTCGGCCGCGCGCCTGATGGAAGAGGAGGGCCTGCGTCTAGCCAGCGGCGACGAGCTCGGGGTGTGGGTGGGAGAGGCGCTCGCCGAGAACCCCGCGGAAGCCGACCGCTATCGCGCCGGCGAGGAAAAGCTACTCGCTTTCTTCATCGGTCAGGTTATGCGGAAATCACAGGGCAAGGCGGACCCGGCTCGCACACGGCAGGCGCTGCTCGAGCGGTTGGCGGAGAGCTAGCCCTCCTCCAGGTACACCCTCTTCTTGGCCCTCCTGACGCGGTCCTTCGCCCGTCTGACGAGGTTACTATGCTTCGGCCTCATCAGGATCGCTTTCAGGTGGACGAGGTCGATCCACATCCCTTCCGCGGCCAGTCGCCGCTCCCACCAGCCGGGTGACTCTTCGGGCATTGCGAACCACCCGTCCGCCA
>JASFTY010000461.1:0-3577 GCA_050050535.1 Gemmatimonadales bacterium
TCGTCGGCATCATGGCGGAGAAGGGGACGACGAGCGGCTGGCGTGACCCCGACGAGCAGATCTGGATCCCGCTTCAGACCGCCCAGTACCGGATCTTCGGCAGCGACCGCGTCAACTCGATCACCGTGCAGGTCGTGCACCCTGACTCGATGAACGTCGCGATGATCGAGATGGAGGGGATCCTTCGCAAGGAACACGCCATCCCTCCCGGCCGTGACAACGACTTCCAGATCCGTAACCGCGCCGAGTTCCTCGAGACCTACGAAGAGACCGCCCGCACCTTCACTTTCTTGCTGGGCGCGATCGCCGCCGTCAGCCTGCTGGTCGGCGGCATCGGCATCATGAACATCATGCTCGTATCCGTCTCGGAGCGTACCCGTGAGATCGGCGTCCGCAAGGCGATGGGCGCGACCCGACGCAATATCCTGATGCAGTTCCTGATCGAGGCGCTCGTCCTCTGCCTGATGGGCGGTGTCGTCGGTATCCTCGTCGGCGCCGGCGGCGCGGTCGCCCTCTCGCAGCTCGCCAACTGGGCCACGTTCGTTTCGCCGGCGGCGGTGCTCGTAGCCGTGATATTCAGCGCCGCTGTGGGGCTGTTCTTCGGCGCCTGGCCCGCGCGACGGGCCGCGCTGCTCGATCCGATCGAGGCGCTGCGTTACGAGTAGTCTGCCTGGACCCGGGCAGCGCTCAGCTGCCCGGGTCCGCCCTTTCCTCCTCAGGGGTTGCCTCCCTTCAACCCCCATCACAGACTGGTCTGCACTCAAACCCCATAAGAGGAGTAAGGACATGAGAAACTCGTTTACTCGAGTGGGCAGGAGACTCCTGGGCACAGCCTTCGCACTGTTGGCCGGATTGGCGATGACGGCCTGCGACTCGTCGACGGATGGCGGGGGCGGCTCCACGACGGTGGTCGGCACTCTGACGCTGCCTGCGGCAGCGGCCGGCAGGCCATACGCGGTACTGGTGGACAACGACGCGAACGGCGACAACGGAGCAGTCAGAGAGGTGTCCGGCACCTGCGGGACCGGGACCGAGCAGGCGTACACGATCAGTAACGTCCCGGCCGGGACCTATTACGTGTACGCAGTCGTGGGTGTCGTCAGCGACTTGGCACAGGGACCCGAAACCGGTGATTATTATGGGTTCTACGGGACCGGCGGGTCCGTTCCGGGCAGCCCCAACGCGACCGTTCCGTCAGCGGGCACGGTGACACTCGATATCAATCTCGTAGTAATGTGAGTGGGGCCGGCATCACCTGTGCAGCATAGGCATGCGCCAACCGCACTGCCCGGCTAGGTCCCCGCGGGACGGGCTGCCGCTATGCTCGAGCCCGACGACCTTGCCGGGCGGCCGGCCGGGCGGGCACCCATCACGTGGTAACTCAGCTGCCCGAGTCCGGCTTCTCCTCCTCGGTCTTCTCAGCTGTCTCGAGCGGCAGCTCGATTTCCTCGCCCCACAGGTACTTCCCGAACCACTGCCAGTTGTGCCACATCGCGGCCAAGCGCTCCTTCGGCTTGCTTATGCCGTGGCCGAACCCCTTGTAGACGATGAGCTTCGTGTCGACGCCCATGTCCTGGAGTCCCTGGTAGAGCTCGTAGGCGTTGGGGATCGGCACGCGCCGGTCGAACTCGCCGTGCTGGATCAGCGTCGGCGTCGACGCCTGCGTGATGAACGTGATCGGCGACGTCTTGGCGTAGATCTCCTCGTCCCCCCATGGCGTTGCCTTGAGGTACTGGCGGGTGAACGGATGGATGTCCGTATTCACGTAGTACGTGACCCAGTTCGAGATCCCGGCACCGACCGAGATCGCCGCAAAGCGGTCGGTCGTCGTCGTCAGGTAGGCCGAGATGTAGCCACCCTGGCTCCAGCCCATGGCTGCCATGCGCGTCGTGTCCACTATGCCCTGGGCGATGAGGTGATCGACGCCCGATAGTACGTCCCAAGCATCGCCCACGCCCAGGTTGCGCACGTTGAGCGAGCGGAACTCCTCGCCGTAGCCCGCCGAGCCACGGTAATTGGGGCGCAGGACCAGCGCGCCCTTGGCCAGCCACTGGTGCACCGGGTAGACGTAGCCGAGTATCGGCGTGGGGTAATCGATGCCGGTCGGGCCGCCGTGGATGATGACCAGCAGGGGATACTGTCCCGACGCGTCGAAGTCGTCCGGCTTGTGCAACACGCCCTCGATAGCCGTGCCGTCGCTGCTCTCCCAAGAAATAGTCTCGCTGCTGCCGGTTTCCCAGTCCTCGATCTGCGATGTCATGTTTGTCAGTCGCTCGGGTCGGAACCGGCTGGCGGATGCGCGATAGACTTCGTCCAGCGTCGTAGCGGTGCGTCCCACCAGGGCGAGTGTGTTGCCGTCGGGCGTGAAGTCGACCGACCAGATGCGGTCGGGCCTGTCGGCGAAGACTTCGGTGCGGCCGGAGTTGGGATCGACCCGATAGACGCGCAGGTTCGTGCGCTCCCATCCCATGAGGAAGAGACCACGCGGGTTCCACGCCGTGATGAAGAGGTCCTCATCCACATCGACAGGCATAGCCGCCGGCTCGCCGCCGTCGGCCGGGATCTTGTAGATCAAACCGTTCGTGTAGTACACGGAGCCCATATCGGACCCGCTCGTCTGATAGGCGATCCAACGGCCGTCGGGCGACCAGGTGGGGTTGCCGTCCGGGCCGACTGCATCGACCAGCGGCGTGATCTCGCCGCTCTCCACGTCGACGATCGAGATGTCGGCGCCCAGCCACGAGTTGATCAGCGGGTCGGGCCGATGCTCGAAGGCGATCCGCGTCCCGTCGGGCGACCAGTCGAAGCCCGCCACCGTGAACTCATCCCCCTCCGTGAGTCGGGTCGCTTCAGCCGTCCCCGGCTTATCGGGTAACTCGACCAGCCAGAGGTGAACCATCCGATACTCGGCGTCCTCCACTGCGTAGGCGCCGTACTGTTCCTCGCGCTGCTCGTCGGTCTCGCTCTCCTCCTCCGAGCGCGTGAAGGCGATCCGCCTGCCGTCCGGCGCCCAGGCGAAGCCGCCCACACCCTCATCGTCCTCGGTGAGCGCCCACGCCTCGCCGCCACGCGGGTCGATCAGGTGGATCTGCCGCCCGTCACCGCGCTCGGCGGCGAACGCGAGCCAGCGCCCGTCGGGCGACCACTGCGGGCTCGTGCTGCTGCCGTCCTCGGTGCGGGTGAGCTGGAAGGGCTCTTCCCCTGGGCGCACCAACCAAATCTCGGTGTCGTAGCGGTTGGACTCCCAATCGGTCGTAGTAACGGTGTACGCGATGGCGTCGCCGTCCGGGGAGATCACCGCGCCCCCGATATCGGACAGGCTCAGCACGTCCTTGAAGGACGGTCCGGGAACGTCTGGAGCCTGCGCGCACAGCGGCGCGGCTAGTGCCGCGGTGCCAAACGCAAGAGCACTAGCTATCGACAGACGTGAAGACATCCTTCAGCCTCCTGCCAAGGGCCAAGAGAGCAGTCACCAGCTGTTCGAGAGTGCCGGGGGCGGGACTCGAACCCGCACGCCCCGAAGGGCCAGGGATTTTAAGTCCCTTGCGTCTGCCATTCCGCCACCCCGGCTCGAGTC
>JASFTY010000462.1:0-3577 GCA_050050535.1 Gemmatimonadales bacterium
GGGTTGGGCAACTAGCAGCGGACCGCAGGCCCCAACCGAAGTAAGCGCAGAGCCCGGAGCAGTCTCCGGGCTCTGTGGTCTTGTGACGGTCCACCGTGCTACACTCACATCGACGCGACCCGTGACCCGCGCGCCCTCCATCGCGCCCGGCCCCAGGCCAGTAGCGCGCCCAACGCCGCGCCCGCCAGCAGGTAGGGCAGGTAGAGGAGCGGCAGCCGCCCGGCCGGGACCGTCGAGCTCTGAATGTCCCAGAACAGCGGTACGTACAGCCGCGCCGCGCCAACCGCACCGGCGACGAAGCCGCCCGGCATGACGATCAGCCGGTCCATGCGGGTCGTGCCCAGCAGTCGCTCGCGGCCGGCCGTGAGCCACCAGAGCCCCGTCAGTGCGAGCAGCGGGCTGGACCAGTAGACCGAGCTGGGGATCACGTAGACCGCCAGCGTCCACGGATTGATGAAGTAAACCCACGGGTAGGTGGGCATGCCCTGCAGGTCGAGGTAGATCTTCACCGCCGCGCCCGTCCCCCACGGCAGCGCCAGCGCCACCAGCAGCAGCGTCCAGGAGACGACGCGCCAGGCGCGCCGATCAGAACGAAGCTCGCCGTTGACCACGGTGTGAACCGGGCGTCGCCGGATTAATTGGGTCCCAAAAGAATACCCGCCGACCGGGGCGCCGACGAGCGGATCGTGGCAAGTGACTCTCTCCGCGTTGTCTTGCTCGCGGAACTCACGATGCCGATCTCTGGCGTCATCTGTCAAGCGGTCAGACGGGCAGCGCCGCGCCGCTGACGGCCCGGGCCGCGTCGCTGGCCAGGAAGAGGATGGCGGCGGCGACCGCCTCGGGCGCCACCCAACGGCTGGTGTCGGCGTCGGGCATCGCCTTGCGGTTCTGCGGCGTGTCGAGCGTGCCGGGCAGCACGCAGTTGACGGCGATCCGTGCCGGCTCGAGCTCTTTGGCCAGCCCTTCGGTCAGCCGCAGCACAGCGCTCTTGCTGGCGGCGTAGGCGACGGAGTTGGCGCCGGCGGCCAGCGCGCTGCGCGCCGCGACGTTGACGATCCGGCCGCCGCCGGCGTCGCGCATCACCGGGATCACCGCCCGGCACATGACCAGCGTGGTTCGCAGGTTGACCTCGAACAGCAGGTCCCAGGTATCGAGTTCCTCCTCGTCCACCGGCTTGCCGCCGCGATAGGTGCCCGCCGTGTTGACCAGGGCGTCGATGCGGCCGAAGCGTGTCGCCACATCGTCCACCAGCTCCGCCACCGCCGCCGGATCGGCGACGTCGATCCCTTCCGCCAGCCGATGGTCGGCGGAGTCGCGTAACCGGCGGTACAGGTCCCGCAGCCGAGCCGGTGCCCGGTCGATCAGCACGACCCGGGCGCCCGCCTGCAGAAAGGACTGCGCCGTCGCCCGGCCCAGGTTGCCCGCGGCACCGGTGATCAGCGCCACCTTGTCGCTCAGCTCGATCATCGCGTCACTCCTCAGGCGCCGCCGTCCTCGCCGTACAGCAGCTCGAGGTGGTTACGATACTGGCGGAGAGGCGTGGCCACCAGCGTCGGGTCCGCCGGCGCCCGCCCGGGGTCGAGGCTCCGACTTCGCCGTCCCGTTCCGATCTATCGTAGCAACTCACCGTCAGCGGAGCCTCGCTCGGTGGCGCGAGGGGACGCCGGGGCCCGGGGCGGTGTCAGACGCCACCCGTACCTTTTTGGGGCGCACGGACCCGCCGCTCACCCGACGAAGAACGAAAGCATGCGACGCAAGACGGTTCCTCTCTTGATCACGCTCGGGCTTGCCTGCGGGGGGCCGGCGGCGCCCGAGTGGGTGGCGGTCTGGTGGCTCGCCGGCTGGATCGGCCTCATCCTGCCGTTCGACGGCCAGCCCCGGCTGCTCTTGGTCGATGCGAGCGACGGCACGCAGTGGGAAAGCGCCGGGTGAACGAGATGCTGGTGCGGGAGGTGCGCGAGGCGCTCCAGCTGCTGATCGACGGCCATCGGTCGGGCGACACGATCGTGCGGCTCGAGTCGAAGGGCGGAACGTCGGCGCAGGTGCGCTTCGATGGCGCGCGCCGCTGGACCATCGCCCTCGAGCCGGATGAGGCGGGTAGGGCCTGGGCGGAGAGCGCCGGGCTCGAGATCGTCGATGGCGCCGCTGGCGATACCGACTCCTACGGCGCACCGGGCTGGTGGATCAGGCACAGCGGACCGCCCCAGCGCGGTTTGTGCCGCGTGGTCGAGCTGGTGGCCGGCTACTTCGCCTACCGCGGCGTCGCGGAACCGCCGTTCATGGCGCTCCGCAGCCACAAGCAGATGACCGCGCTCGTGAATGATGACGGTCGCCAGGATCGGATCATCCGCGAGGCGGCCCGCGCGCTCGAGATCCAGATCACGCCCGCGGGGATGCTCGGCATCGCCGGTGACGGGAAGGTGGAGGAGATCTTTCGGACGGTCGGCGACGACGAAGAGGCCGTGCGGAGGATGGTGGAGTACCTGCGGGAGGACGGCGCGGAGCAGGAGCGCTGGTTCGGGCCCGACCACGACCAGTTCTATCGGGACATGTCCCGGCGCTGCGCCATTACCGCCGGCAACCAGGTGGGCGCCGAGGGCGATATCGACACCTTCTGCTTCGAGTTCCGCGAGAACAGCCTCTTCATCGACGTGGGTGTCGTGGAAGATCCCGGCGTCACCTGGCACGGGCTCTGGGTGCGCAGTTACTGCTGGGCCGGCTGGCTGATACACCATCGCCTCACGCTCACGGTCGATGGTTGTCCGCGGGAGCTGGAGCTGCGAGCCCACACGGCCCACGTCGATCACTCGGCGATGACCCCCTGGCAAAGCCGAGGCCTGCTGTGCGAGGAGCGTTCCATCTTCAACGCGCCGTCCGACCTGTTGAGTAAGATCGCCCGCGCCCGCGCGGTCGGCGCGCGCCTCGTAGGATACAACGGGTCGATCGAGAAGGAGTTCACCCGGCGTAACATCGCCAGGGTCAGGAAGTTCGTTCGTGATAATCTGGCGGGTGACGCGCTGCGCCCGGACGGCGGGGCCGACTAGATGGAGAACGTTCTACTCCTTCCGTTCGTCCTGTTCGCGCTGTGGATCGTGCTCGGCATGGTCCTCGATCTCATCGGCGTCGTCTTTGGGATCGCGCTCGGCATCGCCGAGTGCGTGTTCGAGGCCAGACGCAGCAGAGCGCTGGAACGATCGGGCGGCGTGCGACGGGACGACACGGTCCCGGAGCGCGGCGCGGGCCTCCGTGGCGAGCCCCGGCGCGTGATCGAGATCGAAGGCCGGAGGCTGCCCTCGGACTGCGACGCCGAAGACGCCGCAAGAATGGCGAGCGAGAAGCTCGTGGCGGGCGTGCGCAGGGCGCTGCGGAGGCTGGTGGACGGGCACCGGCAGGGCGACGCGATCATACGGTTCGAGCCTGACCGGAGCGTCGTCGCGGAGGTCTCGTTCGACGGTTCGGGGCTCTGGGAGATCGTCCTCGACGCGTCCGAGGAAGCGTGGGCCTGGGCGACGGACTCGAAGCTCGAGCTCGTCGATCGCCGGGACGGTGAAAGCTCGCCGCTCGAGCTGTACGGCAC
>JASFTY010000463.1:0-3567 GCA_050050535.1 Gemmatimonadales bacterium
CAGCAGTGGTTGCGCCAGGCGCCGGAAACGCCCGGCCTCCTCTCCTGGGAACCGGTCGTTGCAGACGTTTCCGCGGCCGGCGACCTCGGCTATACAACCGGGCCCTGGGAGTATCGGCAGGATCCCGAAGCCGACGCTGTAGCCCACGGCAACTACTTCACCGTCTGGAAGACGCAGCCCGATGGAAGCTGGAAGGCGGTGATCGATCACGGGATCTCCAACCCAACCCCCGACTCGGTCGTGTCACTGCGCGCCCCGAGCCGGGGGCGCAGAGCGCGGCTCGCCCCGGAGTCTCCCGTCGACATCGACGCAGCGCGGGCGACGCTGATGCAGGTGGACAGGGCCTTCGCAGGCGCCGCGGCGACGCAAGGTATCTTGCCGGCGTTGGCCGGTTACGCGACATCCGATGTCCGAGTTCTGCGAGAAGGGCGCCAGCCGCTGGACGGCATCGCTGCGTTTCGCCAGCTGCTTTCGGAGCGACCGGGGTCGCTGAGTTGGACGGTTCTGGGCGGGGATGTCTCGCGCTCGGGCGATCTGGGTTACACCTACGGTGAGTACGAATTCAGGCCAGCGGCCGGCGACACTGCCGTCGAGCTCGGCGTGTACGTGCGGGCCTGGCGGCGCGGGCCCAACGGGGGCAGCAGTTGGCACGTCGCCGTCGAGGTGATGACCCCGTTGCCGCACTCTCCTGAAGGCTAGGGCACCGACTCGACCGTTCGGCGCAAACACGGTAGATTCCCCTGCATGGCGCAACCGGGAGAGACGCGCCGTCGTTACGGCGACGAGGAAGTCGGCCTCATATTAAAGCGGGCAGCCGAGCTTCAGCGGCAAGAGCCGAGTCTGGCGGCGGAAGGCGGTGGCCTCAGCCTGGGCGAGCTGGAAGAGATAGCCGCCGAAGCGGGAATCGATCCGCGTTACTTGCGGCGCGCCGCCGAGGAGATCGACACGGCGGCCGTGCCGCTGCATGGCGAAGGCGTCGACCGGCTGATCGGTGCGCCGCTGATCCTCCATTTCGAGCGCACGCTCACCGGCGAGCTCCCGGAGGACCGGTTCGAGTCGCTCCTCCCGGACATCCAGGATGCGGCGGAGGGCTACGGCCAACCCACCCTGCTGGGACACACACTCACCTGGCAGTCGCAAAGCCCCAACAACGAGCGGACGCTTCAGGTGACCGTAACCTCACGCGACGGACGCACCCGTATCCGGATCGAGGAGCGTTCCAGCGAGCTCGCAGCTCGACTGTTCGGCGGCATCATGGGCGGTGTGGGCGGCGGCGTCGGACTCGGGGTGGGAATGGGCGTTGGAATAGGTGTCCTGCAGTCGGCGCTCTTCGCCGTCACCTGGCCCGTCGGTGTCATCGCAGGCTCGTTCCTGATCGCCAGGACGTTCTACCGCTCGGCTGTGCGACGACGGCAGCGCGTTCTGCGCCACCTGCTCGACCAAGTCACCGAGACGATCGAGACGGCAATAGCGAATCAGGCGCTCGAATCCGGGGAGAGTCGGCCGGAGCTCCCCACCTCCTGACCCCTAGTCGCCCGCTAGCAGGCCCTCGAGTTCCTGGCGCGAGACCACGCCCGTGTGCCGCGCTGCCTCCTGGCCACTCTTGAACACGATGAGTGTGGGGATACCCCGGATCCCGAACTGCACCGCCGTCCCCGGATTGCGATCCGTGTCCAGCTTGGCAACCAGTACCTCACCCTGGTGGGCATGGGCGAACTCGTCGAGCACCGGCGCCATTACCTTGCAGGGAGCACACCAGTCAGCATGGAAGTCGACGACTACCGGTACATCGGCGCCCGAAATCACCGGCTGGAAGTCATCGTCTGTCACCCTCACCGGCCGATCGAGGAGGATCGGCTTGCCGCACTCACCGCACTTCGGCCGCTGCTCCGCCCGGCCCAGGTCCACCCGGTTGAGCGTCAGACAGAACTGACAGGTCACCGTCACCTTCCCGGTCGTCGCGTCGGCCATCTCCGTCATTTCCATCCTCTCTCGGCGGTTCGAGATACCAATATAACCGGCGAGCAGCATTCGTGTACCCGCCCGCCGGCTGGGTCCGAGGCGCAAAATGTGCCAGTTGGGATTGGATGTAGGGGCGCACCAAGCAAGTCGCAGGTGAGCTCCCTCAGCTCGAGGAGCGCAGCCGCGACCAAATCACAGATCCGGGCTTGTCTAGTCGATCCTGCGCAGCTCCACCCGACGGTTCCTTGCCCGGCCCTCCGCCGTATCGTTAGTGTCGATCGGCTCGTCCGGTCCGTAGCCCGCCGCCTCCATGCGCTCCGCTGCCACGCCACGACTGATTAGGTAATCGCGGACAGAGTTCGCGCGCGCCATCGAGAGCCACATGTTGTAGGCGTGCGAGCCCCTGATGTCCGTATGGCCTGCGACCTCGACGCGGACATCCGGGTTCGCCAGCAGGAGTTCCGCCACGCGATCCAAAATCGGCAGCGACTCCGGTGTCAGGTCGGATCTATCAAACTCGAAGTTCACGCCTTCGAGAGTCAGCGTCGTAGCACCTGCCACGAACAGCGCCGGACAGCCGCGCTCGTTCACTTCCTCGTTCGCCGGAGTTTCCGGGCACTCATCGTCAGGATCGAGTATGCCGTCACCATCGCTGTCCTTGGGCAGCGGACAACCGCTCAGATCGACCTCCTCGCCGAGTGGTGTGCCGGGGCAGCGGTCGAGTGAGTCAATTACGCCGTCAGCGTCCGCATCCTTGGGCAGCGGACACCCTCTTGCATCGACCTGCTCGCCGAGCGGCGTACCGGGGCAGACGTCGAACTGATCGAAGATGCCATCTCCGTCACGGTCCTTGGGCAGCGTGCAGCCGTGAGCGTCGACCTCTTCACCCGG
This sequence comes from Gemmatimonadales bacterium, assembly GCA_050050535.1. Taxonomy (GTDB): domain Bacteria; phylum Gemmatimonadota; class Gemmatimonadetes; order Palauibacterales; family KS3-K002. The sequence continues at coordinate 2,854 of JASFTY010000463.1, forward strand.
AGGCGTGTTCGGGCAAAGGTCGAGCTCATCGATCACACCGTCACCGTCCGTATCCCGCCGAGTCTTCTTGCCGAACGTATACTCGTCGAACTTGTAACCGACCTGCAGGTAAAAGCCGTGGTCGGTGTAATTCGCTCCGGCGAGATCCTGATCGCGGAAGCCGAAGACGTTGTATCCGGCGGCCACCCGGAGATTGCGCATCAGGATGTATCCGAGTTCAGCGCCGAAACCGAACTGCCTGCTATCGAAGCTACCCGAGGCAAGGCCGCGTATATTGACTACCGCATCGAAGCGTGGGCTTATGTCATACAGCCCGCGCAGCCCGAGCAGGTAGGCGTTCGTCGACGACTCCAGGCCCTGACTCGCATCACCAACCCACTTGCCCGCCAGTTGGCTCGAAAGGATGAGCGGCGACGTCACTCGGAAGTTGACGTGGCCCGACAGAATGTGCGCTTGCCGCCTACGCGCCAGATCGGCAACGCTCTCGTCGCGGTCGTACTTGTGCTCGTAGCGAAGCAATGCGTTCCAGCGATTCACCTCATCCTGCCGGAAGGCGAGACCCAGCTGCGTACGCTCGTACAGACGCGTGTCGATCATCCAGCTGAGCGCGCTGCGGAACAGGAGCGCCACGTCATCGTTCAGTTTGTGGGCATAGCCAAGCGAGCCGAACCACTGATTGCCCAGGCCGCCGGTCCGGTACTCCAAACGCGCCGT
>JASFTY010000464.1:0-3566 GCA_050050535.1 Gemmatimonadales bacterium
AAGTTCGCCGATTCTCACGAGTCCCACCGCCTGTTCGGAGTTGGTCCGCTGGCCCGCGTTCCACTACGGTGGCGCTCGCGCGGCGGTTTCAGAACCCCGAAGAGATGTGACGATTGACCGATCCCGAAGTCGGAAATCCACACAAGAAAAAGAGCGGGCACGCCCGCTCTCTCGAATCTCCAACCCCCGTTCCCGACCTCTACTCGACGATCACCGCCTGCAGTCGGTAGTGCTCCGGGTTCACCGCCCGGCCGTCCACCAGGACCTCATAGTGCACGTGCGGGCCCTTGGCCAGCCCCGTGCTGCCCACGTGCGCGATCACATCGCCGCGCCGCACAAGGTCGCCGACCGCGACCTTGAGATTCGGCTGGTTGTGCGCGTAGCGCGTCTTGATACCGTTGCCGTGATCGATCTCTATCGTCTGGCCGTAGCCCGGCCGCCAGCCCGCGTACGTCACTCGACCGTCGGCCGTCGCCACGACCGGCGTGCCGCGGGCCGCTGAGATATCGATACCTTCATGTGGACGGCGAACGTTCAGCAGGGGGTGCCAACGACTACGGCTGAAGGAGGAACTCAACCACCCGTCGGTCGGGTCGATCGACGGGTAGCTGGCCAGCCGCTCGCTGTGCGCCTCCATCGCTTTCGACGCCTCCTGCAGACTCGCCTGCAACAGGTTCGACTGCCGCAGCAGGCGGTTTAGATCGGCCGTCGTGGTAAACACCTCGCTGCCGAGCTCACGATCCAACCCGAGCAACGGCTCGTTCTCGATCGACACTGTGCCTGGTCCACCAATACCCACTTCCCGCACATCCGGGTCGATCTCCGGTAGCCCCGCCAGTAGCCTGAAGCGCCGGTCCCGCTCCGAGATGTTCGTCAACGACGCGCTCAGCTGCTCCACCGTCTCCTGCATCCGCTCCACATCCGCCACCAGCAGCGCGTTCTCCCGCTTCAACCGCTCCGCCTGCGCCAGGTCCCCGAGCTTGAGGAGCAGCGCCCCAGACGCGAGCAGGACAAACAGGAGGAAACCGGCTACCCCGGCCACCGTGTAGCGGAGCGTTCGCTTGGAGATCTGTAGCGACTGCGCCGGCTGCGGTGAGTCGGTGATAACCAGGAACGTCAGGCGGTTTCGTTCCATTCGCCGTTCGGGTTCGCGAAGCAAGTTTACGGACCCGCCCATCGACAACATCACGCTTCGCCCTCAGGCGAAGTGCGTCCGCCTCGAGGGCTCACGGCATGCCGATGGAGGAGGGGGCGGCGCCACGTTAACAGCTTATCGCGGCACTGTCAAGCTGCCGCGCCACCTCCCGACGGTGCAAACTCTGTACCCTGTTGTACAACCGGGCATAAGCATCTGTTGTTGAACGACTTATGCCGCGCGAGCGGTACCCGAAAACTCGCCGTCAGCCGGCAAATTATGACCACTCAACAGGAAATTTTGCCCGAACTCTCCCACCCCTGCCCGCGGCCCCGTTGCGCGCCGTCCAGGGCAGCGGCAGTATTGAAGCGGTCCCACCAGAGGCGGGGATTTGGAGACCGTGGCCGCCCTCGTGCTGGCCCGTACCGGAGGACCCAAGTGCTCGGAATATATATACTTGCCGCCATGGTCGGCGGTGGGCTGCTGGTCTTCTCGGTGTTGAGCGGTGCCCACCACGACGTGGGGGATGTGGACGTTCACGGTCTGGACGTGGATGCTGCCGGCTTCGACGCCCATCTGGCGGGAGTGGATGTGGACGTGGCGGGAGCCGAGGTGCACGTCGGCGGGCTCGACGCGGACCACGATGTGGATGTCGGTCACGGTGGTGCGGGTGCGCTGGTGCTGGGCTTCTTTCGCCCGCGCAACCTCATCTTCTTCCTCGCCGCCTTCGGTGTCACCGGGACGGTACTGACCGTCACGAACGCGTCGACGCCGAACGCGACGCTTCTGTTGTCGCTGGCGATGGGTGGTGGTGCGCTACTACTCACGCACTCGGTCTTCAGCTGGCTGAGGCGGAGCGAGACCGGGATCGACGCGGTGGGCGACCGGGAGATCGTGGGCCGCACGGCGCGGGTCGTGCTACCGATGGCGCCGGGCGAGCGCGGGCGCGTGGTCTGCACGATCGCCGACCGCGAATACTACCTCACCGCGCGTGTATCTAAGGATGTAACGGAGAGACTGGCAGCCGGCAGCGAGGTCGTAGTACTCGGGGTCCAGGACGGAGTCGCCGAGGTGATCCCCTTCGATATGCCGGAACTTCCACCAGCAGAAAGTTGAGGGTATCCGAGTGGACCCGCAGACTGGTTTCGTACTAGGTGCGATCGGACTGGGCGTCGCCATGACGCTCATCTATGTCGTCAAGTCGCTGATCGTGATCTGCCAACCGAACGAGATGGTCGTGATTACGGGCCGCAAGCGGTTGACCGCCGACGGGCGCCGGGCGGGCTACCGGTTGTTGCACGGCGGCCGGACCCTGCGGGTGCCGATCGTCGAGCGCGTCGCCAGGCTCGACCTCACAACGCTGCCTATCGAGGTCGTGGTCAAGAACGCCTACTCGAAGGGTGGCATCCCACTCATCGTCCACGGTATCGCCAACGTCAAGATCAGCGCCCGCGATCCCGTCGCGCACAACGCCGTGGAGCGCATGCTCGAGAAGCCGTTCGAGGAGGTCATGCAGATCGCCAAGGACACGCTCGAGGGTAACCTGCGCGGCGTACTGGCAACGCTGACGCCCGAGGAAGTGAACGAGGACCGGCTCAAGTTCGCTCAGACGCTCATCGAAGAGGCCGACGAGGACATGAAGAGGCTCGGCCTCGAGCTCGACACGATGAAGATCCAGAACGTCACGGACGAGGTGAGCTATCTCGACTCGATCGGCCGTCAGCAGACCGCCTTGATTCTAAAAAAGGCGCGCGTCGCCGAGGCGGAGCGCTTCTCCGAGGCCGAGCAGACCGAGGCGGCAGCCCGTCAGGCGGCCGAGATCGCCAAGATCCAGGCCGACCTCGCCATCGTCGAGAAGAACAACGAGCTGCGCGTCCGCACCGCCGAGCTCGAGGCCGCCGCACTCGCCAAGGAGCGCGCCGCCCCGGTCGCCGGTGAGAAGGCGAAGGCGATCGCCGAGCAGGACCTGCAGCAGGAGCGGATAGCGCTCGAGCAACGGCGCCTCGAGGCCGACGTCCTGCTACCCGCGCGTGCCGAGCGCGAGGCGATGGAGGAGCGGGCTAAGGGTGCCGCCGCATCGATCACCGAGGACGGTCGGGCGCGACTCTTCGTGCTGGGCGAGATGATCAAGCTGTACCTCGGCGCCGGGAGCGAGGCGGAGCGCATCTTCATCCTCAACATGCTGCCCGAGATCATCAGGGAGCTGGCCAGCTCGGTCGAAGGCATCGACATCGACCGGCTCACAGTCATCGACTCGGGCGAAGGCGCCGGCGTCGCCAACGCGGCCGGTCAGTTCCCGGCGGCGATCATCAAGCTGACCGAGCAGATCGAGAACGCGACGGGTGTGAACATCCTCAGCAAACTGGGCTCCTCGGCGCCCGTGACAGGAGCGGAAGCGGGGTAGCCGGATTCGACGTTCGACAGCGGACAG
>JASFTY010000465.1:0-3547 GCA_050050535.1 Gemmatimonadales bacterium
TCGTGGCGGATTTCGTGCCACAAATCCGCCTAATATACACAAGGCCTAACTCCCGGCGCCACAATCAGTTCACAGTCCCGCAGGGCACTCGCTCTCAGGCTCTGTTACCCTGCCAGGGGCATTGTGTCCCAACAGCGGACTTTGGGTCGATTGACGCCGGACCGGTGTCCCCGAAATCTACTGGGATTAGGCGATCAGAGCGCCGACCACGCCTGCGGCCGCCGGAATCGCCACCAGGCGAGCAGCGAGGGGAGGAGCGTCCAGAGCACCAGAGCGACCATGCACAGGGCAACGACCCCTCCAGCGCCCAACGTCTGGATCCAGGCCCGGCCCACGGGACCCAGGAGGCTGCCATCGATGTCGAGGCTGGCGATCACGCCGAGCCGGAACGCCTCGACCGGGTTGGCGAACGCCCAGAGGGTCAGGACGAAGCGAGGCAGCCCCCAGCGGAGGACGAGCCCCATCACACCCAGGGTTCCCAGGCCGATGGCGACGATCCAGACGATGAGGCCGGCGCTGGTGGCGCGAGCCCGAGTGCGGGCCAGCGCGGAGCACAGGAGTCCGACGGCAATGAACGCCTCGGCGAGCAAGAGGGTGAGGGCGAGCAGCAGGGCGATGAGCCCCCACGGGGTGCCCGCGTAGACGGCGACGGCACCGGCGAGGCCGAAGCCAAGGAACAGCGATAGCCAGACGGCGAGACTCACGCCCAGCCGTTTGCCCCAGAAGAGCTCGCCGAAGCTGATCGGCTGGCTCACCAGGTACTCCAGGCTGCCGATCTCCCGCTCGCCGGCGATTGCCGCTGTGGCGGGGGAGAGCGCCATGAGCGGAACGAACAGCAACGCCAGGTGAACGAGCCCGGCCATCACCTTGGCGAAACCCCGGTACCCGTAGACCTCCGAGCCGCTCAGCCCGAAGAAAGTCAGGGTCAGAGCGCCCACCAAGAAGATCCCCGAGTAAGCGACGAACCAGCGCGAACGAAGCGACTCGCCAAGCTCGCGACGAGTCAACGTCTGCAGGACCGAGAGGCGACTCACCGCTCGAGCTCTCCAGCGAAGAAGCCCTGCACGATCTCCTCGAGGGGCGGTCCGACGACCCAGAAATCATCGACCGGCACATCGCCGAGCTGCAGCTCCGAGAGTGCTTCGACACGGCCGGCGGCTGGAAGTTGAACGGCCACATGCGTGCCGTTCGCGACTACCTTCGCTTCGCCGGCGCGCGCGACGAACGCACGTCGCACATCGTCGCGGCGCTCGCTAGTGGTGCGCACCCAGAGCCAGCTGTCGGCGTGCGCCCGGGCACGCAACTCATCGAGCGTCCCATCGAAGACCCGGCGGCCCTCATGGAGGATCCACACGCGATCGGCGATCATCTCGACCTCATCCAGCCTGTGAGAGGCCAGCAGCACAGTAGTCTGCGGGCCGACGCGTCTCAGGGCCTGTATGAACTCGGCTCGGGCTCGCGGGTCGAGGTTCGCGGTCGGCTCATCGAGCAGCAGGAGCGGGGGATCGGCAGCCAGCGCCGCGGCGAGCAGCACCTTTTGCACCATCCCGCCCGACAGTTCGCGGAGACCGAGGCCGCCCGTCTCGGAGAGCGGTAGACCGAGACCCTCGAGGTGCTCTGCGATCCGCTCCCTGGGGATGCCACGCAGGTCCGAGAAGAACTCCACCAGCCTGTCGAGCGTCATCGAGAACAGCGGCGGCCGCTGCGGAACGTAGCCGATCAGACCACGCGCGCGTTTCCCCGCTTCCGCCACATCGAACCCGTCAACCCGGACGGCACCCTCGAACGACAGCACGCCCATCAGACAGCGCAGCAGCGTGGTCTTACCAGCGCCGTTCAGACCCAGCAACGCCAGACGCCCACCGCCCTCCACCGTGAACTCGAGGTCCTCCAGTACGAGCCGCGAGCCGAACCGCTTGCTCAGCCCGCGGGCCTCGATCATAGCGGCCATCGACGCGTCCCCCAGAGTGAGATCGCCGCCAGCCCCGACCAAAGCACCGCGGCCAGCGGCGCTCGACACGAGGAGCGGCGCGGCGCAGCGCGCAACCCCTCGGGCCCCAGATCCTCCATGCGGGCCCGCTCAGCCAGCGGCCTCGGCGTCGAGTCCACGACGATCGGTTGCGGCTCGAGCAGCGGGAAGAACCGGCCCAACGCATCGAGAGCTGCAGCCGCCGGACTCAGCTCGAACAGTCTCAGCTCGGGATAGCGCGCGAACAGATCATCAGACAGCCGGTCGACTCGGTACGGTAGATCGAGCTCCCCGTCGCCATCCGCGTCCCAGGCGGCCGCGCCGTCCCAGCGATTCCCCGCCCAGCGGTTGCCCAGTGCCGTACCACCGCCGGATACAGAGACATCGCGCATGTTCGCCATGAAGCTGTTGTCCGCGAACGTGTTTCGCCGAACGGCGGGCAGCAGACCGAGTGCCACGTCGTTGAAGGCGAAGAGGTTCTTCTCGACGCGGTTCTCGGCGTCGCTGGCGGCGGGTGAGTTGTCCAGATACAGCCCCACACGGTTCTGCACGATCAGGTTCTCCGCAACCTCGATCCGATCCGCGTCCTTGAGGCCGATCCCGAACCCGCTGTGCCCGCTCGCCTGCGCGAAGATGTTGCCACGCAGAACGATGTCTGAGGAATACATGATGAACGCCGCGACGTCGTTGCGCGCGAATTCGTTGCGCTCGAACCGGTTGTCGCTGCTGTACATGTAGTGCAGGCCGTAGCGACCATCCGTCACAACGTTGTTACGGAATACCAAACCATGGCTGAAGTAGATGACGACGTCCCGCGTCCGGTGCACCACGTTGCCCTCCACCAACGCGCCGTTGCTGTTCCACAGCCGGATACCGTCACCCCGCGTGCCCAACGCCCGATCCTTCCCAACCACGCGATTCCCGATCAAGCGGCTGCCGTCGCTGCCCTTCAGGTAGATGCCGAACAGCACATCCTCGAGCAGGTTGCCGCTGATCACGCACGAGTCGGCCGAGACTAGAATGCCGGCGTCTTCCTGATCCAGCAGTCTGCCCGACGAGCGGATCTCGAAGCCCGAGAGCACAGCGGGCGCCCGGAGCTGGACGACGCTGCCCTGCCCCCCTCCATCGATGACGGGGCGGCCCACGCCGACGAGCACGACCGGTACTTCGACGACGATCTTCTCTCGGTACACTCCCGCCGCCACGTGGATCGTGTCGCCCGGCCGGGCCGCGGCGAGGGCGGCCCCGATGGTCGGATACCGCCCTGCCGGACCCACGGTGAGGGCTTGTGTGATGACGAGGACTGCAGCCCAGAACATCAGACCCGCGCCTGCGGACTTGAAGCGGTGGCCCGCTTGCGGCGCCGCCACTCCAGGAACAGCGCGACGGGTCCCAGCAGGCCGGCGGTCGCCATTATGACGGCGCCGGCTGCTGGCCAGCTCTTCACGGTGAAATTGGCCACCTGGGTGGTGCCGATGAACTTCGGCGTAAACGGGTCTATCTGGATCGGCGCGCCCGGTGACAGGTTATGCCCGTACTCGTGCAGCCAGTGCTGGAAGTCGAAGAGCAGTACGAGCC
>JASFTY010000466.1:0-3542 GCA_050050535.1 Gemmatimonadales bacterium
CATGGCGGCGCTCTTCCAACTACCCGTGGTCTTCATCATCGAGAACAACCAGTACGGGATGGGGACCGCAGTGCGCCGCGCCGCCGCCGTCGAGAACCTGGCGGACCGCGCCTGCGCCTACTCGGGAATGCACGGCTGGACCATCGACGGTATGGACGTCCTGGAAGTGCGCCGAACAGTCGAGGCGGCCGTCGATCGGGCGCGCACCCACAAGCTGCCCAGCCTGGTCGAGGCGAAAACGTACCGCTTCGTCGGCCACTCTATGTCGGACCCCAACTACGGGCACTACCGGACCAAGGAAGAAGTCAGCCAGTACAAAGCACACGACGATCCCATCAAACAGTATGTCGATACACTCAAAGCTCACGGATTGATCGAAGACACCGACCTGGGTGATATCGAGCAGGAAGTAAAGAAGATCATCGACGATGCGGTCGAGTTCGCCAAGCGGAGTCCGATACCACAGCCGGACGATCTCTACGGTGACATCTACTCCGGGGAGTTCCCCAACGCCAGGCGGAGGGACCCATGGCGGTGATCAGCTACCGGGACGCCCTGAACCAGGCGCTACGTGAGGAGATGCGCCGTGACCCCGACATCTTCCTCATGGGCGAAGAGGTCGGCGCCTACCAGGGCGCATACAAGGTGAGCCGCGGCCTGTTGGAGGAGTTCGGTGAGTGGCGTGTGCGGGACATGCCGATCGCGGAGCTCGGCTTCACCGGCCTCGGCGTGGGCGCCGCGATGGTCGGCCTGCGTCCGATCGTCGAATACATGACGTGGAGCTTCGCACTACTCGCCATCGACGGCATCGTGAATGCCGCCGCCAAACTGCGCTACATGTCGGGCGGCCAGTTCACCATGCCCATCACATTCCGCGGGCCCAGCGGCGCCGCCAATCAACTGGCAGCCAGCCACTCGCAAGCGCTCGACTCGTGGTACGCACACGTCCCCGGCCTCAAGGTCGTGGCACCGGCAACGGCACGCGACGCCAAGGGCCTCCTCAAGTCGGCGATCCGTGACGACGACCCTGTCGTCTTCCTGGAAGGCGAGCTGCTCTACGGGTCCAAAGACGACGTCCCCGAGGCCGACGATTTCACGCTCCCGCTCGGCGTTGCCGAGATCAAGCGCCCGGGGAGCGACGTCACGGTCATCGTACACTCGCGCCCGTTACACTCGGTCCTGGCCGCGGCCGAGACGCTCGAGCGCGAGGACGGAATATCCGTCGAGGTGATCGACCCACGTACCCTGCGCCCTCTGGACATCGACACCATCCTCGAATCGGTGCGCACGACGAACCGCTGTGTCATCGTCGAGGAGGGGTGGCCGGTCTGCGGCATGGGCGCGCAGATCGTCGACGACATCCAGCGCGAGGCGTTCGACTACCTGGACGCTCCGATCGCCCGCGTCACCAGCGCCGACGCGCCGCACCCCTATGCCGCCAACCTCGAGCAGCTTCATTTCCCTCAAGCGGGATTCGTCGTCAAGGCGATCCGCCAGGTCTGTTACCGGGACTAGCACATGGCCAGCCGAATCGTGATGTCGAAGCTCTCGCCCACCATGGAGGAGGGGCGGTTACTCAAATGGGTGAAGCAGGAAGGCGACACCGTCGAGTCGGGCGACGTCGTCGTCGAGGTCGAGACTGACAAGGCCACCATGGAGGTCGAGGCGATGGGTTCGGGCGTCCTGCGCAAGATCCTCATCGAGGAGGGCACGACCGTCCCCACCGGTACGACCCTCGGCGTGGTCGCCGCCCACGATGAAGACATCTCGGCCATCCTCGAAGAATCGGGTCCTGCGGCACCCGCCGCCGCCCCGGCGGCCGCACCCCAGGCGCCCGCTCCCGGAAAACCGCCGGCGCCGGCCGAGCCGGCCGCCGCTCCGTCGCCCGCCGGCGACGGCGGCAGAATCAAGGCTTCCCCGCTGGCCAGGCGGCTGGCAGACGATCGCGGGGTCCGGCTCGAAGATCTGCGCGGCAGCGGCCCCGGCGGCCGGATCATCAAGCGCGATGTAGAGGCGGCGGCGGCGAGCGCCGGCGTCGCGCCCGCTGCCGTGGCGGCGCCGGAGATCGACTACGACATCCCGCACGAGCGTGTCGAGCTCAGCCAGCTCCGCAAGGCCATCGCGCGTAACCTGATCCAGAGCCTGGGACCGATCCCCCACTTCTTCCTCACACGCGAGATCGACATGGGCGAGGTCTTGAGGCTGCGCGGACAGCTCAACGAGGCACTCGCAGAGTCGGGAGGGAAGATCGGCGTCAACGACATCATCGTGAAGACCGCCGCCCAGGCCCTCCTCGAGCACCCCGACGTCAATGTCTCGTTCGCCGGTGACCACATCCGCAGATTCACTCGCGTCGATATCGGTATCGCCGTCGCCCTACCCGACGGCCTGATCACACCCGTGCTGCGCGACGCCGCCGCCAAGGGCCTGCGCCAGATCTCCGACGAGACCCGCGACCTCGTCGCCAGAGCCCGCGAGCGAAAGCTCACGCCCGAGGACTACCAGGGCGCGACCTTCACGATCTCGAACCTCGGCATGTACGGTATCGATGAGTTCACCGCCGTCATCAACCCGCCCGCCGCTACCATCCTCGCGGTGGGCGCGACTCGCGAGAAACCCGTCGCCACCGGCGGTACCGTCGAGATCAGGCCGCGCATGCGCGTCACGCTGTCTTGCGATCACCGGGCCGTCGACGGGGCGATGGGAGCCGAGTTCCTGGCGACGTTTGCAGAGATGCTCGAGAACCCGCTGCGCCTGGTCCTGTGACACCCCAGCAACCCCGCAATCGTTGCGCCCATCCGCGCAACGCCTAGTTTGGGTCCGTGACCCATACAGTCCCAGCGAGGTGACCCGTGGCTAAGACGGAAGGCATAAAAGACTCGTACGACCTGGTCGTCGTCGGCGCCGGGCCCGGCGGCTACGTCGCCGCCATCCGCGCGGCCCAGCTCGGGCTGGACGTCGCCTGCATCGAGTCCGAGTCGCGTGAAGGCGGCCTGGGCGGCGTCTGCCTCAACTGGGGCTGCATTCCCACGAAGGCGCTCCTGGAAAGCGCGAATCTGGCGCGCCACATCAGGGACACGGCAGCCGATTTCGGCATCAAGGTCAAGGGCTACGAGCTCGACATCGCGGCCGCCGTAACCCGCAGTCGCCAGATCAGCGACCGTCTCACCAAAGGCGTCAAGTTCCTGTTCGACAAGAACGGCGTCATGCCGATCTTCGGCCGAGCCAAGCTCGTCGGCGGCAAAAAGCTGGAAGTCGAGCTGAAAGGCGGGAGTAGCGCGACGATCTCGGCTTCCAACATCATCATCGCCACGGGATCGAGCCCCAAGACCCTCCCCGGCTTCGAGTTCGACGGCGAACGCGTGATCTCCAGTCGCGAGGCTCTCGAGATCAGGAAGCCGCCGCGCCACATTGTCATCGTCGGTGCCGGCTCGATCGGCATGGAGTTCGCCGATGTCTTCAACGCCTTCGGCGCCGACGTCACCATCGTCGAGATCTTGCCGCAGCTGCTCCCACTCGAGGACGCCGAGATCGCCGGCGTC
>JASFTY010000467.1:0-3536 GCA_050050535.1 Gemmatimonadales bacterium
ACATGAGACAGCAGGAGACGACCTGGAACAGGAACCAGGGCACTAACCTCATCTTCGGCGCGGAGGAGCTCGACTTTACAGCCGACCGCGTCCCGAACGAGTTCAAGTCCAGGATACGGTCGGATGGCTACTTCGGCGAGTTGAACGTCGATCTGTTCAACCAGCTGTTCCTGAGTGGACGCCTCCGTAACGAGGGTTGGTCGACCTTCGGTCCGGAGACCGATTCGCGCTTCTGGTACGGGAGCGCCTCGGCTTCGTGGACGTTCACCAAGGCATTGGACCTGGATCCCGATCATTGGCTCTCATTCGGTAAGGTTCGCCTCGGTTACGGTTCCGCGGGTCGCGCGCCGAACGCGTTCATGAACCTGTCGTCGTTCACCGCGCCTACGTTGGGAGACGGCTGGTATACGTGGGGCCTCGAGACGCTCTACATGGGCCTGGAGGGTGTCACGTTCGAGTTCGGCGGTGCGAATGAGGAGATCCAGCCGGAACGGACCACCGAGTTCGAAGCCGGCCTCGAGCTCGCGTTCCTCGATTCCCGGGTCTCACTCAGCGGCGTTTACTACAGCGATAGGACCAAGGACGCGATCCTCAACGTCCCGCTCCCCTCGAGCACCGGCTTCGGCAACATCCCGCTCAACGGGGCCGAGTTCTCGAACAAGGGTTGGGAGTTCACACTGGACATGATCCCGGTCCGCAGCGAGAACTTCTCGTGGGAGGTCGGGGCTCAGTGGTCGACCAACAAGAGCAGAGTTGAGGACATCCTAGGCGCCGAGTTCATCGGTATCGGTTTCGGCTTCACGAGCGCGGCTACCATCATTCCCAGCCCCGAGTATTGCACGGAATCCAACATAGGCGCGGACGACTGCGCGTTCGGGATGATCCGTGGTCGTGACTTCATCCGCTTCGGTCGCGATATCGAAGTCGGCGGCGTCAATATCGACGAGGCGTACCCCGATGCGCCGGTCGGCGCGATCTACATCGGCGAGGATGGCTTCCCGATCCAGGATCCGACGCTGCGCATCATCGGTGACCCGAACCCCGACTGGTTGGCGAGCATCCGCAACACGTTCCGGCTCTACGACAACCTGCGGGTCTCTTTCTTGCTCGATATCAAGAACGGCGGCGATACCTGGAACGGCACCAAAGGCGCACTCACGCACTATGGCACGCATGCGTCGACTGAGCCGTGGCACGGCGCGGGTACGCCCCACACATTCGAAGGCTACGGCCCCGGCGCCGGCACCGAAGTGACCCTCAACTGGGACACCTGGGGGCTCGCGACAGGCAGCGGCTTCAATGGTCCGAGCAGCCAGTTCGTGGAGAACTCGGGCTACACGAAGCTCCGTGACGTGTCTGTCAGCTATGCGTTCGACCAGCCCTGGGTGAACCGTGTCGGCTTCAACACGCTCGAGGTGACGCTGAGCGGTCGTAACCTGATGACCTGGACGGACTATACGGGCATCGACCCGGAGACCAACCTCGCGGGTCAGACGATCGGCCGTGGTCTGGATTACTTCAACCATCCGCAGACCCGGTCGTTCATCCTGACCTTCAACTTCATCCGCTGAGGAAGACCGGCGCGGGAGGGTGACCGATCGGTCCCCCTCTCGATCGAACCAGGAGATGCGCAAAATGAACTACAGGAAATGGATACGCTGCGCGGTCACTGCCGGCCTTCTGGCGGGCGGGACGGCCGCCTGCGATTTCGTCGAACCGACGTCGTCGAATCCTAACACGGTTCCCGACGCAACGGTCGACCAGCTCTTCGTCGGCAGCCAGGTGAACTTGTTCATCTTCAACGGTGGCGAGCTGTCACGACTGGCATCGGTATGGATGCAGCAGATGGCGGGAACCGATCGTCAGATGCTGAGTCTGGACCAGTACGACCAGATCCTCGAGGACACGGGCGACACGGAGTACAGCCGCGTGTATCGACAGGGCGGCCTGATCAACCTGCGTGAAGCGCAGGCGCGGGCCGAGGCGGACGGACGCCGCGTCTACGCCGGCATCCTGAAGATCCACGAGGCCTACCTGATCGGCATGGCCGCCAGCATCTGGGGTGACTTCATCTACAGGGAGGCGGTGAGTCCGGAGTACTCGACCTGTCAGGCCGCGGATGGGAGCGACTGTCCGCACCTGGACGACCAGGCCCAGGTCTATGCCGACATCCAAGCCCTGCTGGATGAGGCGATCGCAGACATCGATAGCGGTGAGGGGGAAGGCCCCCTCGGCAACGACCTGAACTTCGGGGGCGATGCCGCCAGCTGGCGTGCCGTAGCTCACACGCTCAAGGCAAGGTTCTACATGCACTGGGCCGAAGTCGATGACAACAACTACAGCCTGGCGCTGCAAGCTGCGGCCGACGGCATCCTGACGGCGGACGAGAACTGGACGCAGGTGCACGGCAGTGCCATCACGAACAGCAACCTGTGGTCCCAGTTCCAGGACGACCGCAGTGGCTACATCAAAGGCAATTCGGTCATGGTCGAGCTGCTGGACGTGGACGGGGATTCCCTGTACACTCCTGCCGTCGACGACGACCGCCTGCCCATCTACTTCAGACCGGGGACGGGCGGCCTCGCCGGTAAGTACGTGGGCTCGCCGGTGGGTGAGCCCTTGGGTGATCCGGCCGATGCGGCCTCGGACCTCAACATGTTCAGGCAGGCGACGTTCGGGCAGCCGATCGCCACGTGTTGGGAAAACTACTTCATCATCGCCGAGGCCGAGCTCGCTGTAGGCACGGCGGCGAACGCCTCAACGGCGATGCAGAACGCCCTGAACTGTCAGGAAGACTACTGGAACTCGGTCGGTCCGACTGACTTCAGCGGCAACCCTGTTACCGTGGATCTGGGTACGGCACCCGATGCAGCGAGCATCACGCTGGAAGACGTCATGACGGCGAAGTACATCGCCCAGTTCCTCAACATCGACGTCTGGAACGATTGGAAGCGGACCTGCATACCGGCGCTGACGCCGGCTCCCGGGTTCACGGATATTCCGTCGCGCCTGTTCTACGCTGACGATGAGAACAACGCGAACGTGAATATGCCGACGGCCAGCGAACAGGGGGATATCCCCGGTTCGCGTAACGACAACGACCCGAACTCCTGTTTCTAGGATTAGTCGGAGGTTGACTTGAACAGAAAGCCCCTACGTACGCTGCTGCTGGTCGCGCTGCTGCCTTTGGGGGCGGCGTGCGCGTCCGGCGGCGGCGGGGGCGCTTCTCCGGCTGGTGAAGCGGACGAAGTGTTCTTCACCGTGGAGAATCGGATAAACCCGCGGGTAGAGATCACCGTGCGGCTCTTGACACCGACCGGCGGTCGTGTACTGCTCGGCAGCGTGCGGCCCGCTGGAACGACGACGCTGCGCTACCGCGGGACAATCGACCGGTCCAACTATCAGCTCGAGGGGCAGACTCCGTCTGGCGATGCGTTCACCTCCCAGCCGATGACGATCTTACCTGGGGCTCGAGTAGTCTGGGCGCTACCAGCCAACGGCATTACGATTCATGCGCCCGAGGGAGGAGGCGGAGG
>JASFTY010000468.1:0-3526 GCA_050050535.1 Gemmatimonadales bacterium
TCGACATGGTCGACGAGCTGGTCGTGCGGGGTCGTAAGACTGCGCGCGACCTCTACGGCGCCCGGGGGTGGGTCGCCCATCACACATCGGACGCCTGGTGGTTCACGGTCCCCATCGGTCGCACCGTGTGGGGGCTCTGGCCGCTGGGAGGCGCCTGGTGCTGCCGGCACCTGTTCGAGCACTGGCGGTTCAGCGGGGATCTCGATTTCCTGCGCCAGCGCGCGTTCCCGGTTATGCGCGAGGCCGCACTCTTCTTCCTCGACTATCTGACCGAAGACCCGGAGACGGGCCGGCTGGTCAGCGGCCCGTCGAGCAGCCCCGAGAACACCTTCGTCACCAGCGACCGAGCCCGGGCGGACGTCGGGATGGGGAACGCCATGGACCAGCAGATAATCTGGGACCTGTTTACAAACCTTCTCGAAGCTGCTGAAGCGCTCGGAGTGGGCGGGGACGAGGTCGTCTGCCAGGTGCGGTTGGCGCGCGAACGGCTTCAGGGCCCGATGATCGGCTCCGACGGCCGGTTGATGGAATGGGCCCGACCGTTCGCCGAAGCCGAGCCCGGTCACCGGCACATGTCCCACCTCTTCGGCCTGCACCCGGGCCGGCAATTCACGCCGGACGGCACCCCGGAGATCACCGAGGCGATCCGGAGATCCCTCGCCTATCGGCTGGAGCACGGTGGCGGGCACACCGGCTGGAGCCGGGCGTGGATCGTCAACTTCTACGCCCGCCTGTTCGAAGGGGAGACCGCCCACCACCACCTGCGCCAGCTGCTGGCGAAGTCCACACTCCCCAACATGTTCGATAACCACCCGCCGTTCCAGATCGACGGCAACTTCGGCGGCACGGCGGGCACCGCCGAGATGCTGCTACAAAGCCATACGGGGGAGATCCACCTGCTGCCCGCTCTGCCGCCGCACTGGCGCCGCGGCTCGGTGACGGGGCTCAGGGCCCGGGGAGGGTTCGAGGTCGACATCCGCTGGCGGGACGGCGGGCTGGAGGAGGCGGTGATCCGTTCGCTGCTGGGGAACGAGGCGATCGTACGCTACAAGGATCGGAGGGTCCTCTGGCAGCGACCCGCCGGTTCCAGCGACATCTTCAGGCCGGAACGACCATGACCGACGGAACCCGGCTCTGATCCCAACCGAGCGAGAATATGAGACCGTCTGTTCTAGTGATGATGCTGGTGTGCCTGGTTGCATGCGCGGTGGACGACGAGGATAGCGACGCCGCACGCGGGCGCCCGAACGTCGTCGTGCTCTTCACCGACGATCAGCGCTTCAACACCATAGGTGCGCTGGGAAACGCGGAGATCCGCACACCCAACATGGACCGCCTGGCAGCGATGGGCACCGCGTTCACACGGGCCCACATCATGGGCGCGCATCACGGCGCCGTCTGTGCCCCGAGCCGCGCCATGCTGATGACCGGCCGCCCGCTCTTCGATCTGCACGAGACCGGGGACATCATCCCGCAAGAACACGCGATGATGCCCACAGCTTTCGCCGAGGCAGGATATACCACCTTCGGCACCGGCAAGTGGCACAACGACCGCAGCGCTTACGCCCGCGCCTTCCAGCAAGGGGACAACATCTTCTTCGGCGGGATGCACCGCCCCGCCGACGGCGGGCACGAAGCGCCGTGGCTCCATCACTTCGACCCCGATGGTCTCTACCCCGACTCGGCCCGCTGGCAGGCCGACGCTTTCTCGAGCCAACTCTTTGCCGACGCCGCCATCGCCTTTCTGGATCGGCAGCGTGAAAGCGACCGGCCTTTCTTTCTCTACGTCGCGTTCACGGCGCCGCACGATCCGCGCACGCCGCCGCCACCCTATCGCGACTGGTACGCTCCTGACAGCGTGTCACTGCCACCCAACTTCCTGCCGGAGCATCCGTTCGACAACGGCGAACTGGGCGTACGGGACGAGCGCCTGCTGCCGCATCCACGCACGTCGGATGCCGTGCGAAAGGAGCTAGCAGCCTACTACGGCATGATCAGTGAGGTGGACGCGCAGATCGGCCGCATCCTCGACGCGCTCGAGGCATACCATCAGCTGGACGAGACGATCATCGTCTTCGCGAGTGACAACGGCCTGGCCGTAGGCTCCCACGGTCTGCTAGGGAAGCAGAACCTCTACGATCATAGCGTGCGGGTGCCCCTCATCATGGCCGGGCCCGGTGTCCCACGCGACGCGACCCGCGAGGCGCTTAGTTACCTCTTCGACGTCTTTCCCACCATCGCCGAGCTGGCCGGCGTGCCGACGCCAACCACTGTGCTGGGAATGAGCCTGGCTCCGGTACTGCGCGCCGCCGGGGCGGAGCTACGCGATGCGGTGGTCTACGCCTATAGAGACCTACAGCGAGGCGTGCGCACCAGCGATGACCGGAAGCTGATCCGCTACTATGTGCGCGGCGAGCACTATGCACAGCTGTTCGATCTGAACGAAGACCCCCACGAGCGCCACAATCTGGCCGACGACCCGGCTTACGCCCCCCAGCGCCAGCGGCTCGAAGAACTGCTGTTGCGTGAAAGCAGGGCCTACCGCGACCCGCTGGACTTAGCCGATCGCGATTGGGGCAAGTAGGCCAACGAAGAGTGAGATCTGTGGCCGGTTGGGACGTTACGCTTCCAGCTTGAAGATCCGCTCCATCAACAGCCACTTCTCGCCCGGTTTCGCCGTCGGGAGCGGCTGCTGGTACTTCCACATCAGCGCCTCCCATTCCTGCACCCGTGGATCCGCCCGATCGGCGGCGGCCTTAGCCTCGAACGAGAACTCGTCGGAGACCTCCATCACCATGAACAGTCGGTTGGCGACCCGGTAGATCTCCATGTCCTCGATCCCGGCGTCCCGGATGCTGCGGGTAATCTCGGGCCAGGCGTTATCGTGATGGCGCTCGTACTCGGCAATCAGATCGGGGTCGTCTTTCAGGTCCAGAGCAAGGCAGTATCGTCGTGTCATGATGGTCGCTCGGTGCCGAGGTCAGGGGCGCTCCGACGTTGGAGGACTGAGGGAGCGGTCCAGGTGGACGTAGCCGCCGTCCACGAACAGGTGCTGGCCGGTGATGTGGCCGGCCTGCGGCGACAGGAGGAAGACGACCATCGCGGCCACCTCGTCGGGGGTGGTCATGCGCCGGCCCAGCGGGATCTTCGTGACTATCGCCGCGAGCTTCTCTTCGGGGTCCGGGAACGCGTCGATCCACTGCCGGTATTGAGGCGTCATGACCTCGGCCGGCACGACGGCGTTCACCCGCACTCCGTACGGCAGCAGATCGACCGCCCACTCGCGCGTCAGCGCCAGGATCGCCCCTTTCGCCGCGGCGTACCCCGACGTCGCGCCCTGCCCCGTCAGCGCGACCTTCGAGGCCATGTTCACGACCGCGCCCTGCGACTCCTTCAGACCCGGCAGCGCGTACTGCGTCATCTCGAAGTAGTGCACGACGTTGCGACGCAGCGACACGAGGAATTCCTCCCGGCTGCCGTCTTCGAGTGCGACGCCGTCGTTCGTGCCCGCGTTGTTCACCAGCGC
>JASFTY010000469.1:0-3521 GCA_050050535.1 Gemmatimonadales bacterium
CTCGTCGATGGAGAGCTTCTCCACCAGCTCGGTGTAGCACTCGAGGATGGCCATGATCCGCTCAGAGATCTCGGCGTAGAGCTTCATCCGGGGCCGCAGGTAGACCGCGTCGGGGCAGCGGCGGTAGGCCTCGGAGATCGGCATCGCCGAGTGGACGCCGAACTTGCGGGCCGCGTAGTTACAGGCGGCGACCACGCCGCGGCCGCGACCGCCCCGTGGGTCGGCGCCCACAACGATCGGCCGGTCGGCGATGGCCGGATCGTCGCGCGCCTCGACGGCGGCGAAGAAGGCATCCATGTCGGCGTGGAGGATCGTTCTCACGTCGCGCTCCGCGTTGACCCCTAACCGTAACCCCTCTAACGTACTACGCGTGATTATGAAAGACGCAACACTCGGTGGATACTTCAGCGAGCACGAGCGGCCGCCCGCCTTCGAGGGCGCGGACGGCGACTCGTACACGGTGGAGATCATCGTCGAGCCAGCGGGCCTCGATGACGAGGGCCCGTGGTGCGCCTACCTTTTCTTCCTCAAGTGGCGCGGTGGCGAGCCGGTCGCTCACCGAGAGACCGAGTACCTGGTGGAGGCGGCGACGGAAGAGGCGGCACGTGCCGAGCTGGAGAAGCTCACTCTCCACGAGGTGAAGGAACTCCTGGACAAGCTGGTATCGGGATGAGCGGCGGCCCGGAGAAGCTGAAGGGTCGGGTCCTACGCAGCGTGGGCGGCGTCTACGAGGTCGAGGTCGAGGTCGGCGGTGAGACGCTGAGGTGCGCGCTGCGTGGGCGGCTCAAGCGCAAGCGCGGGATCGGTCGGGTGGCGGTGGGCGACGAGGTCGAGGTCGATCGGCTGGCGGACGGCAGCTGTGTGATCAGCGAGCTCTTGCCACGCAGCGCGCGCCTGTCGCGGCGTTCGGCGGACGGCCGACGTGAGCAGATCATCGCGGCGAACGTCGACCGACTGGCGGCGGTCTTCTCGGTGGCGCGACCGGAACCGGTGTTCGAGCTGCTGGACCGGTTTCTGGTGTTGGCCGAGTCGAGCGAGATCGCCGCCTTCATCGTAGTCAACAAGATCGATCTCGCCGGTCCCGAGGAGGTGGACGAGCGATTCTTGCTCTACGGCGAGATCGGCTACCCGGTGCTCTACACGAGCGCGAAGGAGCGCCGCGGTCTGGAGGAGTTGGGTGACCGGCTGGCCGACCACATCACCCTGTTCGTCGGCCCCTCGGGGGCGGGCAAGTCGAGTCTGCTGAATGCGCTGCAGCCGGGTCTGGGGCTGAGGGTGGGGGAGATCAGCGAGGCGATCGAGCGCGGGCGGCACACGACGGTGGCGGCAGCGCTCCACCGCCTCGATGCGGGCGGCTACGTGGTCGACACGCCGGGGCTGGGGAACGTCAAGTTCTGGGAGGTGGGGACTCACGAGCTGGCGTGGGGCTTCCCCGAGTTTCGGCCGTATCTCGGCGACTGCAAGTTCCAGGACTGCTCGCACGTGCACGAGCCGGGCTGCGCGGTGATCGGGGCATTGGAGGCTGGTGAGTTGTCGAGTTGGCGGTATGGGAGTTATGTGAAGTTTCTCAGAGAGGGTTCGGAGCGAGTTTCGTAGTCGATGGGGATTACGATTACGAGTGCGATTACGATTACGAGTGCGATTACGATGACGATGGGGATGGAGATGGGGATGGGGATGGGGATGGAGATGGTGAGTGGGTTCTGAGTCCTTGCTGGAGCGGATAGAGGGGGAGCTGAGGGGCCGGGAACCGCGGCGGGCGGAGCCCGGCTCGTACGATGTCCAGGCGGCGGTGGCGCTGATCCTGCGGCCGGCGGACCCGGGACTCGAGTTCGTGGCGATCAAGCGTGCCGAGCACGATCGCGACCCGTGGTCGGGCCATATGGCGCTGCCGGGCGGCCGTCGCGAGGAGGTAGACGAGAGCCTGTGGGCGACGGCGGTGCGGGAGACGGCTGAGGAGATCGGGGTCGATCTTCAGAGCGTCGGCCGCCTGCTGGGCCAGCTGGACGACGTGTACCCGCGCACGCGGCGCATCCCGGCCATCGCCATCACGCCGTTCGTGGTCGCGGTGGGGCCCGAGGTCGTGCCGCGCACCAGCTCGGAGGTCGAGTACGCGGTCTGGGTTCCGCTGCATGTCGTGCTGGACGAAGGCGCTCGCGGGAAGCTCGTCCACGAGGCGGCGCCCGAGCGCGAGTTCGAGACGATCGAGTACGGCGGGCACGTGATCTGGGGACTCACGCTGCGAATCCTGAGCCAGGTGGAGGAGCTGTTGGGTCGCATCGGCTACAGCGGCGAAGGTGCATCGTGAAGCGGGCGCTGATCGTCGGCTGCGGGTACACCGGGATGCGTCTGGCGGTCCGGCTCCTCGAGATGAACTGCCGGGTCGTGGGTACGACGCGTCGCGAGTCGCGAGCCGGCGAGTTGGAGACGGCGGGCATCGAGCCGTTGCTGGGCGAGCTGGGCGCGGTGGAGACGCTGCGACGCATCGACGAGCTGGGTCCCGAGCTGGTCGCCTACTTGGTGCCGCCGCAGGCTCTCGACGATCCGTTGCCCGGGGTCCTGGCGGCGACGGCGCGGGCGCCGCTGGAGGCGTTCCTCTATGCGAGCAGCACGGCGGTCTACGGCGATCGGGGCGGCGACTGGGTGGACGAGACGACGATAGTGAAGCCGGAGACGCGGGAGGCGGAGGCACGGCACGCGGCGGAACGGATCTGTGTCGAGGCGGCCTGGAGCTACCAGACGCCGACCCGCGTCTGCCGGATCACCGGGATCTACGGCCCCGGCCGCACGCTCGAGAAGGCTCTGGCGAGCGGCGACTACGTGTTGATCGAGGGGCACGACGGCTGGGTGAGTCGGATCCACGTGGACGATCTGGTCAGCGCCCTGCTGGCGGCGTGGCAGAGGGGCGGCGACGGCCGGGTCTACAACCTGGTGGACGACGAGCCGCACCGGGCATCGGAGTTCGCGTATCTGGCGGCTGACCTTCAGGGTCTGCCGCGACCCGAGTGGATAGAGGAGTCGGAAGCCCGCGAGCGGCTCGGTGAGGCGAGGCTGCGGCGCAAGCTCGCGAATAAGCGGGTGCGGAGTCTGCGGCTGAAGGACGACCTCAAAGTCGAGTTGAGGTATCCGACCTACAGAGAGGGTCTTCCCGCCGCGGTGTCGGAGGGGCGTCCGAGCTAGGAGTCTGACTCGGTGGTGCTGGCCCGGAATGATGCGGGGGCAGCCGGAGCCGCCCCCGTTTATCGTTAAGGCACCGAGCTACGCTGCGAGCGTTTTGGAGGGACGCTCAGGTGCCGATATAAAGACAGGTGACCCGCCGTCATCGTTAATCGCGTTCGCGTCACTCGACCCAGTCGGCGATGAAGATGTTGGTGTCGCCCGGGTTCGCGTTGTAGCGGTTCGAGCCCCAGACGAGCTTCGAGCCGTCGGAGTTGAACATCGGGAACGCTCGCTGGCGGGAGGAGGGCAGCATTGCGCTGCCCTCCCGGTGCGCCTGCCTTCAGGCGCTGGACGTCTTAGTC
>JASFTY010000470.1:0-3509 GCA_050050535.1 Gemmatimonadales bacterium
GTTGCAGGTAAGCGGCCGATCGCGACGGTTCGCTCATCCGAGCGAGGCCGTGCAGGTTGGCATCGCGACCATCCACCAGGAACTCTCGCTCGTGGGCTCGATGAGTATCTCCGACAACTTGTTCCTTGGGCGGGAGGTCAGTCAACGCTTCGGCCGAGTGGATCACGGGTACCAGGAGTCGGAGACCGCTCGGATTCTCGAGGAAGCCGAGCTCGACTTCGCGCCGCGTCAGCTGGTGGAAGAGCTGCCGATCTCGAGCCAACAGATCTTGGAGATCGCCCGCGCCCTGGCCCGCGACGCGGACCTGATCATCCTCGACGAGCCGACCAGCGCCCTGAACGAGCACGAGGTCGACTCGCTGTTCGAGCGGATCCTGGAGCTGCGACGCCGCGGCCGCGGCATCATCTACATCACGCACAAGATGGAGGAGATTTACCGCCTGGCCGACCGCATAACGGTGCTGCGTGACGGCGGACTGGTGGGCACGGCGGCGGCGGCCGAGCTCGAGCCCGAGCAGCTGGTGAAGTGGATGGTGGGTCGAGAGCTGGCGCTGGCGGGCGGAGAACGGCCGGCACCGTCCGAAGCGCCGGCCCTGGAGGTGGACGCTCTGTGCGTGGCACACCCGGCCATCAAGGCACGCTCGGTGGTCGAGGACGTCTCGTTTACTTTGCGCCGGGGAGAGGTCCTGGGGCTTGCGGGACTCCAGGGCTCCGGGACGAGTGAGGTGCTGCACGCCCTGTTCGGCGCGCTGGGTCGCCGCGTCAGCGGACGTGTGCGGCTCTGCGGTGAGCCGTTCGCGCTGCGTGGTCCGCGTAAGTCGGTGGAGCGCGGCGTGATGCTGCTGACTAACGATCGCAAGTCGTGCGGGCTGGCGCCGGAGATGAGCGTGACACATAGCGTCAGTCTGGCCGGCCTCTCGCGGTTCTGTGGCCGGGGCGGCTGGGTGCGCAGGGGCGAGGAGAGCGACGCGGTCCGAGGCTTGACCGAGGAGTTCCGGCTGAGCGCGCCCTCGTTCGACGCTGCGGTACGCGTTCTATCGGGAGGTAACCAGCAGAAGGTGTACTTGGCGCGCTGTCTGTTACCGGAGCCGCGTGTCCTGCTGCTCGACGAGCCGACGCGTGGGATCGATGTGGGCGCGAAGGCGGACATCTACGATCTGATGCGGGGGTGGGTGGGGCACGGCATCTCGATCCTGCTGATCACCTCGGAGATGGACGAGCTGCTGGCGCTCAGCGACCGGATCCTGGTGATGCATAGAGGCCGGATCACGGCCGAGTTCACGCGCGAGACGGCATCGAAGGACGGTGTCCTGGCGGCGGCGATGGGGCTGGTGGGCGGTCATGAGCGTGGAGGTGTCAACTGAGCACTGAATGGGGCGAGCGGTTTCGTGGTTGGTGGAACTCGCCGGTGGCGCGGGCGCTTCTGGCCCTGCTGCTGATGATCGTGATCGGCTGTGCCTTCAGCGCGGAGGGGGCGTTCTTCCGCTGGAGCGTCCACCGCGACATGCTGCGGCAGGTGTCGGTCCACGGCATGCTGGCCTGCGGGATGACGGTGGTGATCATCACGGCGGGGATCGACCTATCGGTGAGCAGCCTGCTGGCGCTGGCGGCGGTGTCGTTCGCCTGGCTCACGATGCCGCACGGCTGGCCGGCGATCTTCGCCATACCGGCGGTGCTCGTATTCGGGACGGCGATGGGCTCCGTGTCGGGCGCGCTGGTCGCTCGGATGCGGATTCAGCCGTTCATCGTCACGCTGGCGATGATGGTCTTCGCCCGGGGGCTGGCGAAGGTGGTCTCGGGCGGCAGGAAGATCACGAACTACGTGACGGAGCCGGACGGCAGCACGCGCCTGGTGGACCTGCCGCGGATCTTCGGACTCATCGACAGCAAGGTTCTGGGCGGCAACCTGTCGATCGTCACGATCATCTTTCTGGTCTGCGTGCTGGTGACCTGGATCGTGTTGTCGCGGCTGCGGCTGGGTCGCTACATCTACGCGGTGGGCGGCAACGAAGAGGCGGCGCGCCTCTCGGGTGTCCCGGTCCGCCGGACGCTGGTAACGGCCTACGCGCTCTCCGGACTGTTCGCGGCCGTGGCCGGGATCTGCCAGGCCGCGCAGGAGACGCACGGCGATCCCGAGACCGGGGTGGCCTACGAGCTCGACGCCATCGCCATGGTGGTCATCGGCGGCACCACGTTGGCCGGCGGCAAGGGTAGCGTGGTGCTGACCCTGATCGGGGTGCTGACGATCGGGTACCTGCAGAAGATCCTATCGTTGAACGCCGCGCCCGAGGCGACACGGCTAATGCTGACGGGCGCGATCATCATCTGCGCCGTCCTGTTCCAGCGTGGGAAGGGATAGGGCCGGGGAGCCGGGACGTCCGATACGTTTCCTTTACAAACCGTTTGCGTTCCTCTTACAAACCTGTCATAGCCTTACCGTGTAGCGTAACAGACGTGGCTCTGGTTGCATTCTACCCGGCAGCCAAGGTGCACCATAGTGCTCGTTTCAGCGGGCACACAGAATGGAGACTGCCATGATCCAGCGGCTAGCCAGCGTGGTCATTCTCGTTGCGTCGTTGCCGAGCGCTCTTGTAGCGCAGTCGCGCCCCGACTCGGCGTTCGGCGCGGCCGATACGTCGGCGGTGCGTAGCGGGGTTCACCCGGACTCTGCACAACCGGTCTCGAGCGCCGGCTTCGACCAGACGGCCGCCGCCCCACAGTGGGAACTACCGGACGCGCTGCGCGGTCTGAAGATCGGGACGCTGACCTACGTCAGCTATGAAGGTATCGAGCGGCACGACGGTGCCGGCGGTCTCGAGAATGTGTCGCGCTTCAACATCAGGCGCGGCTATATCGACATCCGCAAGTCCATCACGTCGCACTTCGGGTTCCGAGCGACTCCCGATGTCCATCAAGACGACTCGGGGGACTGGAAGCTGCGGCTCAAGTACTTGTACGGCGCTTTCAGTTGGGCGGGCCACGGGTTTCTGGGCGAGTCGTACGCCGAGGTGGGGATAGCGCATATGCCCTGGCTCGACTTCGAGGAGCACATCAACCGGTTCCGGATGCAGGGAACGATGTTCCTCGAGCGGAACGGCCTGTTCAACTCGGCGGACATGGGAATCCTCGTGGGCGGGAACCTCGGGCGCGAGATGCCGGAGGACTACCGCGCGCACGTGAACGACCATTACGCCGGACGGTGGGGCTCGTTCGGAGTGGGGGTCTACAATGGCGGGGGATACCACGCCGCCTCGAACAACAACAACCTGGTCATTGAAGGGCGCCTTACCGTGCGACCGGTTCCAACCGTGGTCCCCGGTCTTCAACTGTCCGCGTTGGGTATCACCGGCAAGGGCAACACCGCGGAATCTCCGGATTGGGACGTGCTGGCCTTCATGCTCAGCTTCGAGAGCCGCTATCTGGTGGCGACCGGGCAGTACTACGACGGCACGGGGAACCAGGCAGGGACTGCGGTGGATGACGACGGTGCCAGCCTCGACCAGGACGGGT
>JASFTY010000471.1:0-3483 GCA_050050535.1 Gemmatimonadales bacterium
CCCTCGCACGCGCTGCACTTCCTCCCGCTCGGACTCGACGTCCGCAACCGGGAGTGCCTGGTCGTGGGTGGGGGAAGCGTTGGGACCCGCAAAGCGACGACCCTCCTGCGGGCCGGGGCAGTCGTGACGGTGGTCTCGCCGGCGCTCACGGACGAACTGGCCGAGCAGGTCCGCGCCGGACGCGTCCGCTGGCTGCGGGAGTCGTTCCGCGAGGAGCACATGGCCGGTGCGTTCCTCGCGGTCGCCGCCACGGACAGCGATGACACGAACGGGGCGGTCGTCCAGGCCGCCGTGGCGAGCGGGGCGCTGGCCTGCGATGCCTCGTCGGCCGAGCGCTCCCAGGTGATCTTCGGAGCCCTGCTGGAGGCCGACGACCTCACGATCGCCGTCTTCACCGGCGGCCGCGATCCGGCGCAGGCTCGCCGCGCCCGCGATCGAATCGCCGGTCTCATCTCGTCGGCCGAGAGCTGAACTTCAAGATGTAGCCGTGAACTTCCAGGCTCAGCAATCTTCGCCCGGGGACCGCCCGTCGCCCGATTCGCGGCGCCGGAGCGTCCTGCTGATCGGCCTCGGTGCGCCCGAGCGGCCCGACGTTCCGTCGGTGCGCAGGTTCCTCGCCGAGTCGCTCTCCGACCCCGCCGCCGTCCGCTGGCCTCTGGGGTTGAGGTGGCTGCGCGGGGCCCTCGGTCGAGCCCTGGCGGGGCGCCTGGCACCTCGCCTGGCCGACCTCTACCGCGAGATCTGGGGCGCTGGCAGGGCTCCGCTGGCGACCGTCATCTCCGATCAGGCCGCGGCACTCGCCGCGGCGCTGCCCGGAGGTTGGACCGTCTACGTGGCCATGCGCTACGGCCAGCCGTCGATCACTCACGTTATCAGCCAGATCGAGGCGGATGGGATCGACGACCTGGTCGTCGTCCCCATGTACCCGCAGTTCAATCGTGCCACGTCCGGCACGATCATTCGTGAGCTGCACCGCGTGCTCAGGCATTCGGGCCAGCACATCAGCGTGGCCCTGCGTTCGACCTGGTACGATGACGTCGGCTACGTGAAGGCCCAGGCCCGGCAGCTCGCCGACTGCGCCGCGTCGCGAAATCTGTGGCCCGACGACACCCACCTGCTCTTCTACGCGCACGGCCAGCCCGACTCCGGGGCCCAGGGGGGATCGCTCTACGCGGGTCAGGTGAGGCGCACGGTCAGGCTGGTCGCCGACCGGTTGGGCTGGCCGCTGGAGCGGACCTCCCTCGCCTTCCAGCCGCGCCCCGCTGTGGTCCGCTCACTGCGCCCCGACATCCAGGAGAGGCTCGTCCAGCTCGCCGCCGCGGGGGAGAAGAAGGTGCTGGTCTGCCCCATCAGCTCGGCCGCCGATGGCGTGGAGACACTGGGGGAGGTCGGCGTGGCGTGCCGCGCGGTCTTCGAGTCTGCCGGCGGTGAGCTCCACCTCTGCCCGGCGCTCAACGCGTCTGAGCCCTTCGTTGCCGCACTGAGGAACCTCGTACTGCGCGGGCCTCGCCCGATGACGGCCGACCGACCGGCTCCCGTGCCACTGCTCAGACTCAGGCCGGAGTTGGAGCTCTGCGACGGCGAACCCGAGTCGCTGTTGATGATCGGCGTCTCATTCGAAGGTGGGATCCGTTCCGACCGTGGCCCGCGGTTGCGGTACAGCCAGCCCGAAGCGTTCGGGAGGGTGAGGAGGACCCGTAAGGAGGTGCGCGCGTTCCTCGACTGGGTGCGTGGCGTGCCCGATGTCAGCGAGGCGTTCGTCTGGAGTACCTGTCAGCGAATCGAGTTCTACGGCTGGCTCGCGGATCCGGGCGACCTCGCGGCACGGACGCGCACGGTGGAGCGCGTTCGCCGCCGACTGTTCGGGGCCGAGCCCGAAGGCCTCGAGGTGAACACGCTGCTCGGCATCGAGGCCTGGCATCATCTGATGCGCACCGCCGCCGGCCTCAATAGCGCCTTGCCCGGAGACACCGATGTGGTGGCGCAGCTGCAGACGGCCTGCCGGACCGCCGAGCGCGCCGGCATCGCCGGCCCCCGAGCCTATTGTCTTGTCAACGGCGCCGTGGCACTCTCGCACGACGTGCGGGCCGAGACCGCCTGGGGCCATTTCAGCCCCAGCTTCTCTCTGGCTGCCCTGACACGCGTCCACGAGGTCGACGGTGCCCACATGGATGAATGCCGTCACGTCGTCATCGGCGGATCCGCCACCTCGCGCTCCATCCTCTCCGCCCTCTCCGAACACTTCGACGTACCCCAGAGCCAGATGACACTGGTATACCGCGGCCACCACGGCCAACTGAAACTCCTCCGCGGCGCCATCGGCCACGGCAAACGCCTGCGGGTCCAGTCGTACTCGCAGCCCGGCGTCGTCCGCGCCATCGCCGACGCCGATTTCGTCTACTTCGGCGTCGATAGCCAGGAA
Source organism: Gemmatimonadales bacterium (assembly GCA_050050535.1). GTDB lineage: Bacteria > Gemmatimonadota > Gemmatimonadetes > Palauibacterales > KS3-K002. The sequence goes on from JASFTY010000471.1 coordinate 2,423, forward strand.
CCCGTCCTCGACGCCGAAACCCTCAGCCGCCTGCGTGACTTCGCACGGCGGCCGCTCAGGGTCATCGACTTCAACACCTTCGGCTCCATCGCCGGCAGGCCCGCCACCGACGGGCTCACCCTCTGGACCGCCGAGGACCTCGACCTGGCGGTCGCCGCATTCGCCGAAGCCATGCGCTCCCAGGAACGCTTCGACCCCGCCGTCGACCAGGCGGAGGATTGGATCGAGAACCGCCTCCGCTCCCTGGTCGGCTCCTGAGCCGCCGCCGCGCCCCCCAATCGCGCTTCTGCCCCCGGGCGCCGCCCCGCTCCGCCAGCGCCCGAGAACGAGAATCCCTTTCTGCCCCCTCCCTTGCGCGCGGCGATGTACCTTGCCAGATTGCAATCGTGACAAAAATCTCGGTACAGACCGAGAATCGTGAAAAAAATCGCACAAAGCCCCACCTGACAGGCACCAACAAGCTTCCCCGCACGGGGAGCTCCTCGGCGACTTCCGGCGATGAGCCAGGAGAGATGTAGGGTCACGTACAATTCAACCAGGAGGCGCGCAGATGCCGAGTTACGTGATTGTGGACAAGTGTGATGGCTGCAAGGCGCTCGACAAGACCGCCTGCCAGCACATTTGCCCGAACGATCTCATGGTCTTGAACAAGGAGACCATGAAGGCCTATAACCAGGATCCTCAGATGTGCTGGGAGTGCTACAGCTGCGTGAAGATCTGCCCCACCCAGGCGATCGAGGTCCGCGGTTACCAGGACTTCATCCCGCTGGGCGCCAGCGTGACGGCGATGCGCAGCAGCGAGGACATCATGTGGACCCTGCAGTTCCGCAGTAAGGACATCAAGCCGAAGCGGTTCAAGTTCCCGATCCGCAGGGGGGTCGAGGAAGGCAAGGCCCAGCCGTTCGATCACTATCCGACAGGCGACGACGATCTGAAGAGCGCGACGCTGATGTGCGAGCCGGAGGGCCTCAACACCGAGAGAGGTCCGGTCAAGTTGGACAAGATCCCAACGCTCTAATCGGCGATCCCCAATCTCTTCGGACGACGAAAAGGAGAATAGC
>JASFTY010000472.1:0-3482 GCA_050050535.1 Gemmatimonadales bacterium
GAACGCCAGCGAGCGTCAACTGGAGATCCGGCGTGGTATAGTCGAGGGCGTGACGCGCTGACGGCAGTGCTCCGTGTACGTAAAGGCCGAGCCCGGAGGATATCCTCCGGGCTCTTACCGTTGCGGAACCGATGTCCGCGTGCCACGCAGATGTTGTATGCTAGTCTTCTCACAAACCTACGTCAAGCGTCTTCCGACCCGGCCGGCCTGACTTGTTGGCGTGCCCCCGGTGGGATTCGAACCCACACGACCTCACAGTCACCTGCGTGGCAAGCAGACGCGTCCACGGTAGCGCGTGAGTCTCAACAGATAGTCAAACAAGGCGGGCGCAACGGCACGCAGACGTCGATGGGCCCGCGTAAACCCCTAGGACCCGCTTATCCCGCTCGCGAACAGGTAGCCCAGCGCCGCGACCGCGGCGGTGAGCACCGTGCCCCAGACCACGTCGACGACGGCCACCAGCGTTGGGAAGTCGCGCAGCGTCGCCAGGTTGGTGAGATCGTAGGCGGCGTAGGCGACGAGCCCGAAGAAGCCGCCCAGCAGCAGCGCCCGTCCCAGCGAGCCGCGCTCCACGGCGGGTAGCACGGCGAAGACGACCACGCCGGCGACGAAGATCAGGTAGAAGACGACGGCGGCGGACCAGCGGACGTCGGGGCTCAGCAGGTGGCCGAGCTGCTGACGGTAGAAGCCACGGGCGATGAGGCCCAGCCAAGCGAAGTCGAGGATCAGGAACGCCGCCAGCGAGACGGCGTACGTTTGGACCAATAGCGCAGTTCTCATATCGATACCCCCAGCGCCACGCGGGTCGCGCCAGCCGCGCGTTCAACGTGCATGATCCGGTCCGACGCTCAATGATGATATTCGCATACTGCGCTTCGCACGGAGCTCCGTCAACGGACGCCAGCGAGCGTCGAAATCCTGAGCCCGACGTTCAACAAGCTGGCGCGTCCGAGTAACGGCGGCCCGTCGCGGCGGGGTGTTTCGACTGGCATGTCTGTTGCCACGCTCTATCGGCAACACGCCATACGACTCCCTCGACCCGACACGGAGGAGAACGACGATGCGATCGGTCACCGCGCTCGCCGCCACCCTGGCACTCGCGACGGGGTGCGGCGAAGAGACGTCGCCGGAGTACTCGATATTCGAAGGCGAGCAGACCAGGGTCCCGGTCATCGAATCCCAGATCGTGTCGACCGCCGACGTATGGGCACAGATCGATACCTCGCGCACCTACTGGTCGCTAACCAGCAACGTGCATCCCGAATCATTGATCGTCGAACTCTGGCAGGCGGAACTGTCGGTCACGCGAGCCTGGCAGCCGCTGGACGACCGCTGCTTCAATCCGATCGGCCCTCGCTTCACGGTCGAGCTAGCGGAGAGCGACGAGCGCATCCTCAAGCACGATTTCGATGCGGGTCCCGGGTTCATCCTGTGCTCGACGACGCTGGAGCAGTACACGGTTTCGGAATGAAGCGCGCCCCGGAACGAAGCGCCCCGCTCCGCCTTGGCGGGCCGAGCGGGGCAGCGTGTGAATGACTCGTCGAACGCTCGCTCGTAGTCCTGTAGGGGCTCAGCGTCTCCCCGGCGGCGTCGGCACTTCCACGGGCTCACCCGGGTCCGGCCGAATGCCCAGCTCGTCGAGCCGCCGGTAGAGCGCCGGCATCTCATCCTCGATGAGGGCGTTCAGCCGCTCGATGAGGCCCGGCGCCGTCTCCCAGGATTCGTCCAGGCTGCGGAGCTGGTCTTCGGTCGGCCGATGGCTCGATGACTCGACCCGGAAGTACAGCCGACGGACGTCACTGCTCACGTCGCCCAGCTCGTCGTCCAGCGTGTCCACCCGCGCCCGCAGCGACTCTACGTCCGTGACCAGGTCCTCCGGCACGTCGTCGCGCTCATCGACCAACGTCTTCACGTCCGCCAGTTGCTCGTTCAGCTCCTCGACCCGCTGATTCGCCAGGTACAGGGGCTCGACCAGCTCGTAGAGTGAGCGGGCCGCGTCCCGGCGCTCCTCCAGCTCGGCCAGGTTGACGTCGACCCGGGGGTCCCAGGCGATCTCGAGCTCGTCGCTCTGCGTCGTGCCACCCATCTCGAGCCGAACCGTGTAGGTGCCGGGTAGTACCTGGATGCCGCGTGGCGCGCCGTACCACCCGCGCCGCTCCTCCTCCGGCGGCTCGTAGGGCGGCTCGGTCCGCAGGTCCCAGGTGATCTGGTGTAGCCCGCGCGTGCCCGGGCCCTCCAGTTCCCGGACGACCTCGCCTTCGGCGTCCAGGATCGTCAGTGTGATCGTCGGTTCCTCGTCCGCGTCTCCAGCGCGACGACGGGCCTGCGACGCCCCGTCGCTGCCATCGCTCCCGGCCTGGGCCGGCGCGGCCGCCGCGACGTCGCGGCCCAGCCAGTAGCGGAGCACCGCGCCGCGCTCCGGGTTCGTGCCGGCGAAGGCGCCCGCCGGCCGCGGCTCCCAGCTGGTCAGGTTCCACGCCACCGCGTCGCTCAACACGAACAGGTGCAGGGGCCCGGCCAGCAGTTCATCGCTGACCGCCCGTAGGGGCGCCAGGTCGTCGAGGATCCAGATACTGCGGCCGTGGGTGCCCAGGACCAGATCGTCGTCCCGCGGGTGCACGATGATGTCGTCCACCGGGACCGTCGGCAGGTTCGCCATCCGGGACCAGTGGCGTCCGCGGTTCATCGTCGCGTAGACGCCGATCTCGTTGCCGACGAACAGCAGGTCGGGGTCGGCCGGATGCTCGGCGATCACGTTCACCGACCAGGCCGGCAGTCCTTCGGTGATCCGGCGCCAGCGCCGGCCGTAGTCGTCGCTCACGTAGACGTAGGCCGCGTAGTCGTCGTTGGTATGGCCGTCGAAGGTCGCGTAGACCCGGCCGACCTCATGGTGCGACGCCACGACCCGGCTGACGTAGGTCCCGCGCGGAAGGTCGGGCACCCGCTCCACCACGTTCGTCCAGTTCGCGCCGCCGTCACGGGTGACCTGCAGGTTGCCGTCGTCCGTGCCCACGTAGAGCACGGCCGGGTCGAGTGGCGACTCGGCTATCGTCGTCGCGTTGCCGAACGACGAGATCCCGTCGTTCTTCGACAGGATCGAGTCGGACGCCAGCTTCACCCCCATGATCGTCAGGCTGTCCCGGTCGATCTGTCGCGTGAGGTCGGGACTCACCTGGACCCACGAGTGCCCGCGGTCCGGCGACCTGAACAGCAGGTTCGAGCCGTAGTAGACGACCGCGGGATTGTGGTGCGAGAGCAGTACCGGCGAGTTCCAGTTGAACCGCAGGTCCGCCTCGTCCTCCGACTCGAACTGCGCCTCGTACTCCGGCTTCGGCTCCGGCCGGATCGACTGCGACTCGTGGCCCGCCAGGTCGATGCGACTCAGGTACCCGTTCTGCGACTCGGCGAACAAAATCGATGGGTCGGTCGGATCGATCCGCGCGTAGAACCCGTCGCCACCGTTCACCTCGCCCCAGCGGCCA
>JASFTY010000473.1:0-3481 GCA_050050535.1 Gemmatimonadales bacterium
CCGGGCTGGCGGCCGGCGAGAGCCAGTTCACGCTGCGCGGTGAGGCCGGCTTCCAGAGCCTGGAGGGCGACTTCCCGTTCCGGGAGCAGCACCCGTACCGGATGAACGCCGCCGGGACGAGCTTCGTCAACTCGGCCGGTGAGGATATCCCCTACGGGCCCGGCGTGGTGCAGGATACGATCTACACCCCCGATCCCGACCTGCCGGCACCCCCGGGAACGTCAGGCTATAACGGGCAGCTGCCGTACGTGACGTTCCAGGACCAGAACTATCCTCCGCCGACTTACAACCACGTCGATCGGTTCTTCGACCCGAACGACATGTACAGCATCAACGCCGCGGTGACGGGCAAGACCGGTAACACGAACTACCGCGCCTCGTTCACCAACCTGCGTGAGAAGGGCATCATAGTGTACCACGACGGGTACACGCGGCGTAACGCGCGGCTGAACATCGACCATCAGGTCTGGGACAACTTCACGCTCTCGTTGAGCGGCTACTACGCCTGGGCGCGGCAGGACGAGAGCCCCGGCGGTCTGTTCGACCTGACGTTCATGCCGCCCAACATCGACCTGGCGGCGAAGACCTGCATCGACCCGCAGGGGTTGGAGTGGGACGATCCGGACTGCCTCGAGTGGGACCTGCTGAACAAGCCCGATCCTCTGAACACCGAGGAGGGCAACCCGCTCTACTTCCAGAAGAACGAGGTCAGTGAGGATCGGCACTCGCGGATCCTGGGCAGCCTGTTCGCGCGTTGGTCGGCCACGCCGTGGCTCGACATCGAGGCGGACTTCGGTCTGGATCGGCGCGACTTCCACGACTGGTTCTTCAGGCCGAAAGGGCTCGTGCAGTCGGACACCGACGATCCGACGAGCGGCTACATCAGCAGGTACAACAGCCTCTCGGAGAACGTGAACGCGAGCCTGACCGCCGCGTTCCACAAGCAGTTCGGTGACGTGATCGCGCGTGGCCAGTTCCGCTACCAGTTCGAGGACCGTCACGGCGAGAACATCAACGCCTGGGGCAGCAACCTGGGCGCCGGCGAAGTCCTGACGCTGGGTAATACCGACCCGGTGACGCGCTCGAGCAGTTCGTCGATCTCCGACATCCGCTCGAACTTCTTCTACCTGGTCGGCGCGGCCGACTACAAGGGCCGCTACATCTTCGACGGCCTGGTACGCTGGGACGGCAGCTCGCTGTTCGGACCGGAGGAGCGCTGGAACACGTACTATCGCACCAGCCTAGCCTGGCGTCTGGCGCAGGAGCCGTGGTGGTTCCTCGAGGATGTCGGCGAGTTCAAGCTCCGCTTCTCCTACGGGACCGCCGGTAACCGGCCCGCCTTCTCGCACCAGTACGAGACGTACTCGGTCAGTGCCGGCGTGATCAGCCCGGTGCAGCTGGGGAACAAGGATCTGAAGCCCGAGTTCGCCAGAGAGATCGAGTTGGGCGCCGAGATGCTGCTGTGGAACCGGTTCAACCTCATCCTCAACTACTCCGACAACAAGACCGAGGACGCGATCCTCAACGTGCCGCTGCCCGGCTACGCGGGCTTCTCGAGGCAGTACCTGAACGTCGGCACGCTCGAGGGGAGCTCCTGGGAGCTGAGCCTCGAGGCCGCGATCGCCGAGACCCAGGACCTGAGCTGGACCGCGAAGCTCGCCTTTGACACCTACGACCAGACGATCACCGAGCTGGGCGTGCCGCCCTACCGCGGCGGCGGCTACGGCGAGTTCTTCTGGCGTGCCGGCGAGCCGCTGGGCTCCTATTGGGGCGAGCGTTGGGCGGCGAGCTGCGACGAGCTCGACCCGATGGTGCAGCCCTTCTGCGCTGACCAGTTCCAGGTCAACGACGACGGCTACCTGGTCTGGGTCGGAGATGGCAACAGCTACACCGACGGTATCGCCAACCAGCTGTGGGGCACGTACGGTGAGATCACCGTCGGCGAGGAGACCCGTAGCTACGACTTTGGCATGCCGATCAAGACCTACGAGTGCCAGCGCCGTTTGGAAAGCGGCGACCTGGTCAACGCCCCGGCGCTCGAGTGCGACCTCGATCAGGACGGAGTCCTCGACGAGGCGCCGGCCGGCTTCACCAGTCAGAGTCTGACGCAGTTCGTGCGCATCGGCGACACGACGCCCGACTTCCATTGGTCGCTGTCGTCGAACGTGCGCTACAAGGGCTTCACGCTGTACTTCCTGCTCGACAGCGAGATCGGCCACGACCAGTACTTCCAGACCGGTCAGTGGGCGATGCGTGAGGGCGCTTCCGGCTTCGTCGACCAGCAGGACAAGTCCGACGCGACGAAGAAGCCGTACGCCTACTACCAGATCCTGTACAACGTCAACGAGACCAACAGTTTCTACATCCGCAAGGGTGACTACCTGAAGGTCCGTGAGCTGGCGCTGGGCTACACGTTCAATCGCGACCAAATCCAGTCAGTGCTCGGGTTCATGGGCATGGAAGGCGCGACGATCCGTCTCGTCGGCCGCAACCTGTTCACCTTCACCGACTACCCGGGCTACGATCCGGAGACGTCTGAGGGGACGGGTGGCTCTGACGCTATCGGGCGGACGGACGCCTATAACTACCCGAACTTCCGGACGATTACGGCAACGATCGATCTGATATTCTAGGGCGATCTGTTCTAGAGCGATGTGTCGATCTTGCTGCAATGAGTATGGAGAACAAGGGGGAAAAACATGAGAGGCCCTAGAAGAGTACTGGCGTTGGCGGCAGCGCTCATAGTCGCTGCGGCCTGCGCCGATCTGGACGTCGTGAATACGAACGATCCGGACCGGGAGCGGGCGCTCGCCACACCAGGGGACGTGGAGACTCTTATCTCAGGAGCCTTCCTGACCTGGTGGTACACCCAGGCGAGTTACTACAGCATGGGGATGCCGGTGAGCTGCATGGCGGACGAGCACTCGTCCTCCTGGGGTAACGTCTCGATGAAGGAGGCGTGCCAGGAGCCGCGGGTCTGGGCCTATAACAACGACCCGGCCTACGGCTACGACTACGTCAACTCTTACACGTGGAGTCGTTCCTACCGAGCCCTGTCCGCGATTCGTGACGGCCTGCTCGCCATCGCCGGCCCGGACGGAGAGCTGCAGACAGGCGATGACATGCAGATCGGCGAGGGCGGTGTGGACACGCACCGTGCTATCGCGTGGGGCAAGTTCGTTCAGGGACTCGCGTTGATGACGTTGGCGCTGGGCTACGACCAGGCCGTCGTCGTGACCGAGAGGACCAACTTCGACGAGGCGCTGGTGCGCGTACCGTACGACCAGGTCGCTGACTCGGCGATCTATGTCTTCGAGGAAGCGATCGACCTGGCGGGGCAGGAGGCGTTCGCCACGCCCGGATCGTGGGCCGGCGGTACGTCGGTCGACGATCAGCTGATGATCGAGCTGAGTAACTCGTTGATTGCCAGGACGCTGGCGTACACGCCGCGTACCGTCGCTGATCGGGACGCCGTGAACTG
>JASFTY010000474.1:0-3477 GCA_050050535.1 Gemmatimonadales bacterium
GCCAAGCCGAAGAGCGGCAGCAAGGGCCCGTAACGACTTCTTCCACTCCGGAGCCGGCCCCCATGGAGGTAGACCTCGCCGTCGTCGCTGACGCTGCCAACGTCAGCCAGGAGGGGAAGCTCAACATCCTAGGGGTCTTCGATACCATCTGGGCCCGGGAGTTTCCCTTCCGCCACGCCGCCATGGTCTTCGTCCTGCGCGTCCGCGCCGACTTCACCGATCAGGGGGCTCACCAGCTGAAGATTCGCCTCATGGACGCCGACGGCGCCCAGCTCTTCAAGGCTGAAGGTCCACTCAAGGTCCCCGGCGGACCGCCCGGCAAGCCCATCAGGCCCCACGTCATCATGGGGCTCAGCGGCATCAGCTTCCCCAGGCCCGGCGACTACTCGTTCGAGGTCATGCTCGACGAGCGTCACCTCAAAAGCGTGCCCCTCTGGGTCATGGAGCCCCCCAGCCCCAAGGGTGACCTGGCCTGAGACGCCGGCTGTCGGCTTTGTTGCGATTCGACAGCCGGTGTCTTAAATTCGTAACGCTGGATCCACGCAAAACTGTAACGTATCCGCCCCTTTTCACGGGGCTGGGAGCGAGTCTCTTCGACACATCCGGTAAGGAAGGCTGATGGCTAGATCGATAACGGTCGACCCAGACGGTACCTTCCTCGTGGGCAACCGTCGCCACCAGATCCCCAAGAAGTTCTCAGACAGACAGATCCACAGTTTCCGGACTCTGCTCGAGCCGATCCCCGACACTCCCAGCGGGCCGGCCATGTCCGCCACGCTGCGCAAGAGGCAGCGGGATTACTTGCTGCGGCGCTCGCTGGCCGCGGTGATCCCGGGATTGCCCCTCCCGGTGCTGCAGAAGCTGTCGATGGTCCAGGTGAAGATGCTTCATGAGTGGATCGCCCGTCACCGTCCGGAGCTTGTAAGCGACGTCCAGTTGCTGCTCGATTAGCAGGGCGTCAACCCACCAAAGGCCAGAGATGACGGTCGAGCGCCTGCTGGCGGTGCGCGCGGGCCTGGTCCGCACGCTGGATCCCGACCGCCCAGCGGCGGAGTGCCTGGCGATCCGGGCGGGACGGATCGTGGGCGTAGGCAGCGAGGACGAGATCGGCTCGCAGGTCGGCGGGCGCGCCGAGTGGCTCGACCTGCGGCCGGCGACGGTGGTGCCGGGACTCACTGATTCGCACATCCACCTGACAGAGTGGGCGCTCGGTCGGACGGCGCCGGACCTGAGCGGTTGCGGCGCGATGGCTGAGGTGCTGGCGTTGATCAGGCGCTGGGCCGAGTCCGTTGACCTGGACGCCTGGCTCGAGTTCAAGGGTTGGGATCCCGCGTTGCGGGCCGAGGCTGAGCTGGCTGATCTGGATGCGGCGTCGCAGGGTCGCGCCGTCGCTCTGGTGGCCCACGATCTTCATTCCGGCTGGCTGAACAGCGAGGCGATGCGGCGGCTCGGAATCGGCGAAGACCGCGGCGACCCGCCTGGTGGCACGCTGGAGCGAGATCGCGACGGCCGGCCCACCGGCCTGCTCAAGGAGCGCGCACTCGACTGGTGGTATGAGGGGCGTCCGCGCCCGGGCGATCTGGAGCGCAAAGCGGCCCTGCTGGAGGGCCAGGCGGCGCTACACCGCGTCGGCGTGACGGCCGTGCACTCGGTGGAGGCACCGGACGCCTTCCGGCTCGTGGAGGGTCTCGAGCTCGCTGGCGAGCTGAAGCTCCGAGTCCTGCACCACTTCCCGCAGCGGTTCCTGGATACGCTCATCGAGTGCCGCATTGCCAGCGGCTTCGGTAGCGAGCGGCTCCGTGTCGGCGGCATCAAGTACTTCAGCGACGGCGCCCTCGGATCACGCACGGCCTGGATGCTCGAGCCCTATGAAGACTGGGACGGACGCGGCATCCTGCGCCTCGAGCCGGAGGAGCTGGCGGCGGACGTCGAGCGCGCAAGGAACGCCGGGCTCTCCGCGACCGTCCACGCCATCGGCGACGCCGCCGTGCGGATCGTGCTCGACACCCTGGAAGGCGCCGGCTCCAGTGGCCTGGCGATTCCGCATCGGATAGAGCACCTGCAGTGCGTCCACCGCGGCGATCTCGGGCGCCCGGCGCGCTCGGGCATCGTCGCCTCGATGCAGCCATCCCACCTGCTGACCGACGTTCGCTTGGCGGAACAGCGCTGGGGACCCGAACGCTGCCGCGGCACCATGGCGCTGCGCAGCCTCCTCGATGCCGGCACCGTCCTCGCCTTCGGCTCCGATGCGCCGGTCGAGGAGGCCGATCCACGCGAATCCTTCTACGCGGCATTGGCAAGACGCGATCGATCCGGTTACCCGCCCGACGGCTGGTACCCCGATCAGCGGCTGAGCGGCCTCGAGGTCCTGAGAGCCCACACCGAGGGCCCCGCGGTCGCTGCGGGCGACGCCGAGCGCCGCGGCCGCCTGGCGCCCGGATTTCATGCAGACTTTTGCGCTTGGGACGTCGACTTGGCGACGGCGGCGGCAGACGAGATTCTGTCCGGCCAGGTGCTGGCGACTGTCGTCGGGGGTGAGCTCGTGTATGGAGAAGGGTCGACGTGAAGACGTAGTCCGAAACACGACAATAGACAGCCGATGATCGACGTCCGAGTTTAGCTGCATCGCTCGCCGTCCGACAGTCAATGCCCGACCATCCGATGTCGGAATCTGCAGGTCGATGATCGATCGCCGCAGCTAAACTCGACGATCGGCCGCCGGCTGGCGGCTGTTGTGTGTCGAATGAAAGCCGGGCAGATTGCCAAGACGATGGAAGAACTCGACACGGTCGTAGAAGCCCTCGCAGGAGCCGAACTCGTCGTCGCCGCCACCGGCGCCGGCATGTCGAAGGAGAGCGGTATCCCCACGTTCAGAGAGGCGCAGGAGGGGCTCTGGGAGCGCTACAACCCCGAGGAACTGGCCACACGCCGCGGATTCCAGGAGAACCCGGCCCGGGTCTGGGGATGGTACAACTACCGACGTGGGTTGATTGCGCAGAGGGCGCCCCACGCCGGTCATCGAGCACTCGCCGAACTCGAGGAGCTGATCCCTCGGGTCATCGTCGTCACCCAGAACATCGACGGGTTCCATCGCGACGCCGGGTCGAGCACCGTCCTGGAGGTTCATGGGAACATCCATCGCTTCAAGTGCTTCGATCGGGACCACCCGGTGGAGATCGACGAGCCGATAGCCGATACCAATGGTGATCTCGAGCCCCCGAACTGCCCGCACTGCGGATCGCTCATCCGACCCGATGTCGTCTGGTTCGGCGAAATGCTGCCGCCTGGCGTATTCCAGCAAGCCGAGGCGGCCAGCAGTGCCTGTGACGTCATGCTCGTCGTCGGTACCTCCGGGATGGTTCAGCCGGCGGCCAACCTCCCGCTCGTAGCCTCGGCGTCGGGCGCCACGGTAGTAGAGGTGAACGTCGAGCCGTCTCAACTGACGCACTACGTTGACATATTCCTCCAGGGGCCGGC
>JASFTY010000475.1:0-3472 GCA_050050535.1 Gemmatimonadales bacterium
AAGACGGTTGGGGGCCCGCCCGGAACCTGGGCTCCAGCATCAACTCTCCCGCCAAGGACGAGCACGCCACACTGCCGCGCTCGGGGACGGTCCTCTATTTCGCGTCCACCCGCCCGGGGGGTATGGGTGGCTACGACCTGTACGTCTCCCACCCGGTTGACGGCGCGTGGTCGGAGGCCGAGCCCTTGCCCGCTCCGCTCAACACGCAGAGAGACGAGTTCGATCCGTTCATCACGCCCGACGGATCGATGCTGTTCTTCGCGTCGAATCGCGATAACGAGGGTCCCTACTGGGATTGCGATATCTACGTCGCCGAGTGGAATGGCGACTCGTGGAGCGAGCCCTATCTCTACGACCCGATCTTCGTCACTCCAGCCCTGCCGGATTGGGGTGCGGCGATGCCGGAAGATGCCAGCTATTTCATCTTCTCCAGCGGCAGGGCGCCCGCCGAGTCCGCGTCGGTGCAGATCTTCCAGTCCGAATGGCTCGGTGACCGCTGGTCACAGCCGCTGGCGCTGCCGCCACCGGTCAACTCGGGCGGCTGGGAGGCGACGCCGTTCGTCACGCCGGACGGCGGTACGCTGTACCTGAACTCGGGCCGCGGTGCGGAGGGGAAACGGGACGTCGACATATGGAGCTTCGAGCTCGTGGACGGCGCGTGGACGAACGCCCGGCTGCTCGATGGTCCCTTCCTATCGGACAGGCACGATTATGACCCGTTCCTCTCCGCCGACGGTCGCCGCTTCTACTTCACCTCCGACCGGAGGGCCGGACTGGGCGACTCGGACATCTACGTCGTCGAGCGAGTCGCGCGCTAGCGATGGCGCCGCAGGGCGAATAACGCAAGACTCAGAGGAGAAAAGAGATGTGCATGGAGCGCACGAAGCGGGCCGCTTGCGCCCTGCTCTGCATCGTGCCCTTGATAGCGGGAACCGAGGTCGCGGCTCAGCAGTCGGCAGCCGAGACGAGCAGGATCGACGTGATCTGTCCCAAGAACGTCGCTCTGCTTCACGTGCTGGTCAGTCTAACGCCGACGGGGCTCGAGCGGGCCGAGTACATCAACCATCCGCTGGCGGCCGAGGCGCGCGAGCAGTTCGCCGCGTTCGCCGATCATCCGGCCGTCGGGTTCACCGAGCAGCTGTTCCGGCGGATGTCTTATCATCCGATGCACTACCTGGCCCTGATGTATTCGGAGTTCCCAGAGGCCAGGGAGGTCAGGCGGCTTCCGGACTACCTGCCGACGGACGAGGGCTCGAAGGCGATGCTGGCCCGCTACGTCGGGCTGGTGCGCGACTTCTATGAGGCGTCAGGCTTCGAGGCGTTCTGGTCCGCCCACGAACCGCGTGTCGCGGCGATCCTCGACACCGCGCGGGCCAACATACGCGCGCCCGAACTGCCCCGGATCATGGAGGACTTCTACGGCCGCGAGGCCGGCCGTTTCTTCTTCGTCACCAGCCCATTCATGCAGGAAGCCGGCTTCCATGCCGAGCTGCTGGAAGACGGGCGGCTGGACTTCTACTACTTCTCCGGCGGCAGAACCTACGCCAACGAGCTGTACTTCAACTATGTGGCGTGCCACGAGTTCAGTCACAGCTTCATCGAGCCGATATCGGTGCAGTTCTCGACGCGGATCGATTCGCTATCCCACCTGTACCGGCCGCTGGCCGAGCGCTTCCGGCGACTGGGCTATCCCGATTGGGACCGCGCGTTCAACGAGCACATGGTCACGGCCGGGCAGCTCCATCTCACGCGGTTGGTGTTCGGGGAGGAGCAAGCGATGGAGATGCTGGAGCGAGAGAAAGTGCGGGGGTTCCAGCTGATCGAGCGGTTCTACGGTCTGTTCGCCGAGTACTCGGGGAGCCGGGATGAGTATGAGGACTTGGGCGAGTTCTATCCGGTCATCTTGGACGATCTGGCTACCTTGCGGATCGAGGAGTACAGAGAGCCGGACGTCATGGGGTTCTACCCGCGGTTCGATGAGAGCGGTGTCGTCGTGGAGCGGGTGGTGGAAGGCTCGGCGTTTGCGCGGGCAGGTATCGAGGCCGGTGACCTGCTGGTTTCGGTCGACGGGGAAGCGATCGATTCGGAGGAGACGTTCGGGGCGGCGAAAGCGCGCTGCTGGTCAGCGGCGCGCGAAGGGGACGCTGTCGAGTTGGCGGTGATGAGGAGTGACAGCAGTCTGACCTTCACCATAACGGTACCGTTCGCTACGCGCTTCAGGTACGTGGGGCGGGGGCCCTAGCCCGCTCGGTGCTGCTGGGCGATGTCAGAGGGACACGTGGGCTGAGCACTGTCTGCCCTGCTAGCCTGCGGGAGCCAGCGTGAGATGTATCCGCTCCGCTGCGCGCGCCGGTCCCGCGTTCTCCCAGACGAGCGTCCGGTCGCCGACCCGGTCCGGCTCGGTTGCATCGGGCGGTTCGAGTTGGTGAGCGGTGAGCGTCATCCCTTCGGGGAGGGCGACCTCCAGCCGGTCGATGTAGCCGCGGCCCTCGATTCGCCAGAAGTCCGTGAGTACCAGCGTGTAACCGCCGTCCGCAGTCGGCTGCGTTACGTCCCTCAGGTCGGCAGCGACCGTCATCGCGCGGCCGCCCTTCGCCCTACCGAAGGCGTGGCCGACGTAGACGCTGGCCTCCGTGTCGGTGCCCCTGCTCAGAATCGTGTAGCTCTCGGTTCCCAACAGCACCGGTAGGTTCCGCTCCAGGAACCGCGTATAGACATTCCAATCAGGAGACCGCTCTTCTAGCTGTTCCCAGAACATCTGCTGGGCCACCGGGCGAGCCAGCACATCGATCCGTGCGGTAAGATCGTAGTTCAGCTGAACGCGGATGTTGCAGTAGCCGACGCTCGTCTCGTCCGTCGGTCCCCAAACGATACCACGGGCCCGCTCGTAGGTGGCGCCGAATAGGCCCAGCCAGACGACGCAGGCCGCGACGAAACCGGCGGCGCTCGCCGCGGTCACGCGCATCGACAGGGGACGGAGCGTATCTACCGAGGACTTGACCAGGCCGCTGAGTACCGCGAGGATCGCTACGACCGCCACTAACTGGCCCAGCATCTGGTATCGCGGATAGGTCAGCAGATAGCCGGCCACGTACACGCCGGGCGGCAAACCGAGGAACAGGAAGAGGGCGATGAACCGCTTACCGAATCCGTTCAGCGGGAAGTACTCGGCCAGCGCCCTGAAGATCTCGCGGGCCAGCAGATAGAGAAAGACGACGAGTCCCAGCAGGCCGAGCACGCCGAAGGTCAGGCGGGGAATGCCGAGCATCGCCGCGATGGCGCCGAAGTCACCGACCCCAAAGGCGCCGCTGGTCATGTAGCCCCAGAATGCCAGCAGCGTCGCGCTGGCGAGCAGCAAAGCGAAGAGACGAGCTCCCCATCCTTTCAGTCGCGGCACGACGACGAAGAGCACGATGAGCCCGATCAGCAGATCGACCAATGGGCCGGCGACCGATGTGACGGTGCCGGAAAG
>JASFTY010000476.1:0-3467 GCA_050050535.1 Gemmatimonadales bacterium
GACCCCGACGAGTGCCGTCTCGATCGAGTCGGCATCCTCCAGCTCGAGGTAGATGTCCAACTGACCGAGCGGCAGCAGCACGTCGAAGGGCGGCGACAGCTGGCCCGCCATCGAGCGAAGCGAATCCAGCGCCACATCGGTCATCCCGGCGGCCACGTACCTGCCCAGACCCTGCAGCCTCTGTTGTAGCGCGAAGAAGGGACCCTCGGCCCTGTCCAGTTCCGACCAATACAAGTGCATGTACTCCACGGCTTCGCTCGGCTGGCCGCGGAACTCGGCGTAGTCTGCCAGGGCGCCGTACACCAGGGCGCGCTGCTCCGGGGTAACGCTCGCCTCGAGTGCCTCCTCGTAGGCGGCGACCGCCCGCTCCAAGCGGCCGAGATCGCGCTCAAGCGCCGCCGCCCCGATCAGCGCCTCGACGTTGCCCGGACCGACGACCAGAGCCCGGTCGTAGTCCTGGCCTGCCGCCTCGTGATTCGCCGTCAGGCGGTGGAGATCGCCGAGCCGGATCAAGGCGCCCGGGTCGCTCGGCGACTCGTCGGCGTAGCGCCGGTAGCTGGCGAGCGCTCTCTCGTACTGGCCGGAAGCCTCGTATAGTCTTCCGATCTCGAGAAGGACATCGCTGCGGCTGGGATCGAGCTCGCGGATTCGCTCCAGCGCCGTGATCGCCCACGCACCCTCGCCCCTCGCCGTGTAAAGCTGGACGAGCATCTCGTGCGCCTCGACGTCGAGCGGATGGAGCTCCGCGTGCATTTCGGCGGCAGCCAGCCCTTTGCCAATGTCCTGCCTAATGAGCCAGAAGTAGACGGCTTTGATCTGGAACTGTTCCGACTCGGGCAGCTTGTACAGCAGCCCCATCACGGTTTCCAGCGCCCGTTCGGCTTTCGCCGCTCGATTGAGCGCCGAATAGGCGTTGAACAGTCCGACATAGGCGAGAGCGAATCGCGGATCCCGCTCGACAGCGCGCTCGAAATGCCGCGCCGCCGCCTCCCGCTCCACCTCGATGAACAACGCGCGGACTCCTTCGACGTAGGACCTGTAGGCGTCTTCCGACGCTGTGAGGATCTCGGCGGCGGGCAGATCGGTCGTCTCCTCGACATAGTGCTCGGGGAGATCGAGGTCGCGCTTCAGCTGGACCGCGATTCGGTCGGCCAACTCGAAGATGTCGGCACCGGTATGGACTCGCTCGCGCAGCAGCCTGCCACGACGCGTTTCGTAGAGCGAGACGGTCACGGCCAGCTGCTCGCCGTCACGTGAGATCGTACCCGTCACGAAGTGGCCGAGGTGTAGCGCATCGGCGATCCGGCGTTCGAGAGCGAGCGGCACGTCAAGCCCGTCGGGGAACCCTTCGCGCCGCAGCCGCTCGACAAACTCCACGGGGCGCCAAATGCTCAGAAACAGGTCCTGGCTCAAATCGACTCCAACTGCGCCCGGCAGACCGTAGCGAAGCCAGTGAAGCGCCGTGTCGCCGGAGCTGTCGTCGAAGTAGAAGAACGCTACGCTCTTCCTGAACTCCGCCTTCGGTACCACGCGCTCGACGGTCTCGCCGGCTTCCGTCTCGAGGCGTACGGACGCGGTCGCCGCACCCAGATCCTTGCCACCGAACGCGACCACCAAGATGACGCCAGCGAGCGCGAGGTTGGCCGGGATCCCGATCTTCTCGGCTCTCGTCCACTCGTCGTTGCCGGGCGCCCCGTGGAACCAGGCCAGCAGCAATACCGTGGGGATCATGGTCGCCCAGGCGACGAGACTGAAGTCGAGCAGGTGCGGCGAGAGGAGGTAGCGGCTCACCAGCCAGTCGGTGAACTCGAGGACGCCCCAGCCGACGGCGAGGTACACGCCGAGGATCTGGGGGACGCGCCTGCGTAGCAGTTGGCGTGTGATGGAGGAGACCATCCGAGCTAGTCCGTCCCTGCGGTCCGGATTGCGGGGCTAACAAGGCCCCTCAGCGCCCGCATGGACTGTGAGACAAGAAGTGGCTCGCACGACCGACGACCTTGCCGCTGAAACCCCGAGTAGAGTAAGCTTGTTGTAGAAGAAATGCCATGACGAATAGAGGGCCGGCGCTGCGGAGTCGACGGTCGCCGCGAGCGCACGAGGAGTTCAAGAGAGCCAGCGGGGCGATTTGGTGGCAGATGACGTGCTGTGCCGCGCTTCTGCACTTCCTGGTGTTCCTTTGCAATCCCGATCTGCGGATCGCCTTGCTGCCGAACCCGTCCTGGGCCCGGCCCGCGGTGGCACGGCAGCTCACGATCGAATCTCTACCGGCGGACGCGATCCCGGAGTCTCCCAACCTCGACAGCAGACCCCAGGTCCCGAGACGAGCCGAGGTAGACCTCAGCGAAAGCGTCACCATAGCAGAGACGACGTTCGAGGCCAATCCGGTCGAGAGCTTTCCTGCACCTCCGATACAGGTCGTTCACGCGGCATCGTCGTTGGTGCCGAGCTATGTGGGGCCCGAGGTTATCAACGTCGAGCAGGTGCTGCACAGACTGAGGTCGGGCTACAGCCCGTTGGCCAAGACGACAGGGGCAGAGGGTCGTGTGGTACTCGCTTTCCTTGTCAGCACGACAGGAGTCGTCATCGACTATCGCATCCTGGAGTCTTCTGGGAACCCGTGGTTGGACGCACTGGCGTTGAGCATCAAAGATATCGCTTGGTTCTCACCGGCTCTGGAGTACGGCAGGAAGGTAGACATGTGGATCAGACTTCCCATCTCGTTTGCCGTGGGCGGTGGTTGACCGGCAGCGGTACCGTCACCCTCCGCCGGCGCTGCAGATCCGC
The DNA here is from genome assembly GCA_050050535.1 of Gemmatimonadales bacterium. Lineage (GTDB taxonomy): Bacteria > Gemmatimonadota > Gemmatimonadetes > Palauibacterales > KS3-K002. The sequence continues at coordinate 2,785 of JASFTY010000476.1, forward strand.
GCGAAGTCGGACGGATCGAGGCTGGCACCGCCGACGAGCACGCCGTCGATCTCGGGCGCCGACAGCAGTTCCTCAATGTTTTCCGGCTTGACGCTGCCGCCGTACAGTATCGGGATCGCCCGGGCCGCTGCACCGACGCGCTCGCCCAGCAGGCCGCGGATCAGCTGATGGGCCTGGTTCGCGTCATCGGGGCTCGCCGTGCGACCGGTGCCGATCGCCCAGACCGGCTCGTAGGCGACGACGACGCGCTCCACCTGGTCGGAGCCCAGGCGGCTCAGGCCCGCGGCGAGCTGTCGGGTGACCACCGCCTCCACTTCGCCGCGGTCTCGCTCCTCCAGCAGTTCCCCTACACAGAGGAGCGGCACGAGGCCCGCGCCCGCTATCGCCGCGACCTTGCGGGAGACGTCCTCGTCGGAGTCGCCGAAGACATGGCGGCGCTCCGAGTGCCCGGCGAGCGCGAATCCGGCACCGGCGTCCTTGGCCATCGCGGCCGAGATCGAACCGGTGAAAGCACCCGAGTCCTCCCAGTGGACGTCCTGCACCCCGGTCAGTAGGTCGGCCCTTCCCGAGGCAGCCGCGCTGAACGCGGCCAGCGAGATCGCCGGCGGAAAGAAGACGACCGTCCGATCGTCGCGGGGCCCATAGAGTCCCACGAACTCCTGCACGAACTGTCGGGCCGCGCT
>JASFTY010000477.1:0-3458 GCA_050050535.1 Gemmatimonadales bacterium
AACTGCACCAGGTCACGTCGGGCTACTACAGCGACACCGGGCCGACGTTCGACCCTGACGGCGAGTACCTCTACTACCTGTCGAACCGGACGTTGCGGCCGGCGTACAGCGATGTGGACAACACCTGGATCTACCCGAACACGACCAACATCGTCGCCGTCACGCTGCGCCCTGATGTGCCGTCGCCGCTGGCGCCGCGCAGTGACGAGGAGAGCGCTGGCGACGAGGCCGGAGAGGGAGAGGAGGAAGTGGGAGGCGACGAGGATGCGCCGCTCGAGATCGACCTGACGGACTTCGAGCACCGCGTCGTGATCCTGCCGCCGGAGGCGGGTAACTACACCGAGCTGCAGGCGGTCTCCGGCAAGATCCTCTATCGGCGGTTGCCGAGGACCGGCTCGAGCGACAGGAGTAGCCCGGTCGTCTATTGGGATCTGGAGGAGCGTGAAGAGAAGACGGTGCTCGAGGATGCGGATGGCTTCCTCGTGACCGCCGACGGCAAGAAGATGCTCATCCAAAGCAACAGGTCGTTCGCCATCGTCAGCGTGGCGCCAAACCAGAAGCTGGAGACGCGACTGCGGACGAGCGAGCTGGAGGCGACGATCGACCCACGCGCCGAGTGGCGGCAACTGTTCGCCGACGCCTGGCGGTTCGAGCGCGACTTCTTCTACGATCCCAACATGCACGGCGTCGATTGGCAGGCGATGCGCGAGCAGTATGGGCGCCTGATCGAGGACGCGGTGACGCGTTACGACGTGAACTTCGTGCTCGGCGAGCTGATCGCCGAACTCAACGCATCACACACATACCGGGGCGGTGGCGACACCGAGTCGCCGGAGCGGCGCAGCGTCGGCCTGCTGGCCGTGGACTGGTCGCTGGAGAACGGCGCCTACCGGATAGAGAGCATCATCGACGGCGCGCCCTGGGACGCCGAGGTCCGCTCGCCGTTGGCTCTACCGGGCGTCGACGTCGGTGAAGGCGATTACGTGCTGGCGGTCAACGGCGTGCCGTTGGACACAGCGAAGGACCCCTGGGCGTCGTTTCAAGGGCTCGCCAGCGAGACGGTCGAGCTCACGGTGAACGACCGGCCGACGATGGACGGCGCGCGCACAGTGCTGGTGGAGACGTTACGTAGCGAGACGCGGCTCCGTCACCTCGCTTGGATCGAGGCGAATCGCAAGCGCGTCGAGGAAGCGAGCGACGGGCGCGTCGGCTACGTGTACGTGCGCAGCACCGGCGTCGACGGGCAGACCGAGCTGGTCCGCCAGTTCGCCGCTCAGTTCCACAAGGACGGGCTGGTCATCGACGAGCGCTTCAACAGCGGTGGCCAGATCCCCGACCGTTTCGTCGAGCTGCTGCATCGGCCGCCGTTGGTCTTCTGGGCCGTGCGCACGGGGAAGGATTGGCAGTGGCCGCCGGTCTCGCACTTCGGACCCAAGGTGATGCTGATCAACGGCTGGAGCGGCTCGGGCGGTGACGCGTTCCCGTACTACTTCCGGGAGTACGAGGTGGGCCCGCTCATCGGGATGCGCACCTGGGGCGGCCTCATCGGAGTCAGCGGCGCCCCGCCTCTGATCGACGGCGGCGGCGTAACGGTGCCAACCTTCCGGATGTACAGCACCGACGGTGTCTGGTTCGCGGAGGGCTACGGCGTCGAGCCCGACATCGAGGTGCCGGAGGACCCGACGCAGCTGGCGCGAGGCGTCGACCCACAGCTGGAGCGGGCGATCCAGGAGACGCTGCGCTTGCTGGAGGAGAGCCCACCGGTCCAGGCACAGCGACCGGGGTACGAGGACCGGACTGCCAGGCAGCGCTAGGGCCACGGCGCTGGCCGGTCATCGGGGCGTGCTTCGTGGTAGGCGCGCCCCGGTGTATTTTGCACCACATGATGGAACCGGGAGCGAGCGGATTCGCGATTACGAGTATGATGGCGATGGGGATGGGGATGGCGATGGCGATGGCGAGGAGCTGTAATGGTTAGCGGGAATAGCGAGTACGAGAACACGAACCGGCTGATCGGCGAGACCAGTCCTTATCTGTTGCAGCACGCGCATAACCCGGTGGACTGGTATCCGTGGTGCGATGAGGCGCTGGAGCGGGCGCGCGCCGAGGACAGGCTCATCCTGCTTTCCATCGGCTACTCGGCGTGTCACTGGTGCCACGTCATGGAGCGGGAGTCGTTCGAGGACGAGGCGATTGCCGCCCTGATGAACGACAACTTCGTGAACGTCAAAGTCGACCGCGAGGAGCGGCCCGATCTCGACGAGATCTACATGGCCGCCACGGTGGCGATGAATCGCGGCCAGGGTGGCTGGCCGATGACGGTCTTCCTGACGCCGGAGCTGGAGCCGGTCTTCGCTGGCACCTACTTCCCACCCCACGACATGCACGGGCGGCCCGGCTTCTCGACCGTGCTCACGCAGGTGTCCCGCGCCTGGCAGGAAGACCGCGAGCGCCTGCGCCAGCGTGCCGGCGAGTTCACCGAGCTGCTGCGCCAGCATCAGGGCCTGGGGCCGCCGCTATCGGTTGGTGAAGCGGAACTGCAGCAGGCGTTAGGACAGTACAGTCAGGAGTTCGACAGCGAGTACGGCGGCTTCGGTACGGCCCCCAAGTTCCCGCCGGCGGTGGGGATCTCGCTGCTGCTACGACTCCACCGCCGGTTCGGCGACCCGCACGCGCTGGCGATGGCCCGGGGTACGCTCGAGGCGATGGCACGAGGCGGCATGTACGACCAGGTGGGCGGTGGCTTCGCGCGCTATTCCACCGATCGCCGCTGGCTCGTCCCCCACTTCGAGAAGATGCTCTACGACAACGCGCTATTGGCGAAGGCGTACCTCGAGGGCTACCAGGTTACCGGCGATGACTTCTTTCGCCGCATCGCGACGGAAACCCTCGATTACATCCTGCGCGAGATGGTGGGCCCGGAGGGCGAGTGCTTCTCAGCTACCGACGCCGACTCCGAAGGCGAGGAGGGGAAGTTCTTCGTCTGGACGCCAGAGCAGATTGCCGACGTGCTGAACGAAGAGGAAGCCCGCCGTTTCAACGCCTACTACGACATATCGCCACAGGGCAACTGGAAGGGCGTGAGCATCCCCAATGCGCCGCGCCCGCTCGAGACGGTGGCGGACGAGCTGGACGTCGCTCCCGCTGAGCTCGAACGTTCGCTGGAAACGGCGCGGCAGAAGGTCTACGCGGCGCGGCAGGGGCGTGTGAAGCCGGGCCTCGACGACAAGGTGATCACGGCCTGGAACGGCCTGGCGATCGGTGCGCTGGCCGAGGGACATCGGGTACTCGGCGAGCCTCGCTACCTGGAGGCGGCGGAGCGGACCGCCGGCTTCATCCACGAAAAGCTGTCGCGCGCGGACGGGGGACTTTACCGCACCTACCGCGAGGGTAGGGCTCACCTGAACGGCGTGCTGGAGGACTACGCGTACCTGAGCGAGGCGTTCATCGATCTGTAC
>JASFTY010000478.1:0-3455 GCA_050050535.1 Gemmatimonadales bacterium
TGCCGGGCGCCGCCCAACAGGTAGAGGTTCACCGCCACGACATCGTTCGTCAGCACCTTGCGAAGGATCGCTCTGATCCCGTCGACCTCGAAGACCTGCGTCAGGCTGTCGCTGGCGGCGGTCTCGTAGTGTGGATCGATCGTGCGAGGTCCGCTGGCAGCGAACCGGGCGCCTGCCAGGGCGAACAAGACCAGCGCGATCATCAACGCCCCAGCGGAACTACCGGCCGGGACTCTCGACCTGTTCATGGTGCCCTCCAGTTCGCCAGACATGTTCGGATCGCACCCCTCTGAGCGCGGCGCGTGCGCAACGAGGTCAGTAGGCCGACGACTTTGGGCCTTGCCGTGATGTACTCTGCGACGTAACTGCGGACGTCGTCGCCGTTCTGCTCGGACAGATGGTCGAAGTACTCGAGGAAGTAGCCCAGCCCTCCGACGCTCCAGCTCGCGGCGATCGAATGGGCGAGGCCGCCGGTACTCTGCCAGTCGAGGGCCGCCTCGACACTCAGCCGCCGCCTCGCCGTCTCTAGGTCCGCTTCGCTGAAATAGTCTTCCCGACCCAGAAGACCGACCTCCCGCTGCAGCGCCGCACAGGCCTGACGCAGCACCTCCGGGGTCGTTCGTGCGATTATTTCAATGGGCCCCACATGATTCAACGTGATGTACCGCATGGATACGTCGGTGAAGAGGCCGCTGTCGACGAGCCGGCGCTGGGTCCCGGATGTGGGTTGGTTGACCAGCTCCGAGAGCAGGTCGGCGGCGTAGGTGGCATCGGGGTCCTCCCGCGCCGACGGTCCCTGCCAGCGGACCATGAAGGTAACGTTCGCCGCATCCGCCTGGATCACAAAAGCCGTATCGCGGGCGAGCGGCGGGATGGGCGGCAGCTCGACGTCTGCGAACGGGTCGTCGCCACGTCTCCAGCGTCTGAGGTGTTTCTCGGCGGACTCGAATACCTCCGCCGCCGCCACGTCGCCCGTGACGATGAGCGCCGCGTTGTTCGGCACGTAGTAGCGCTCGGCATGCTCTTCGAGTTGATCCGTCGTCGCGCCCTGGATCGTGAAGACGTTGCCGATCGCGTTCTTCTGTCTGTACCCGGATCCCCACAGAGCCATATCGGTGGCCATGTCGGCGACGGCCCGCGGGTCGGCGACCGCCCGCTCGAGCTCGTTCCGCACCACCTCACGCTCGTCCTCGAGCGCGTCGTCGGAGAACTCCGGCGAGCGGACGAGCTCGCCGATCACCTTGATCCCGTCGTCCAACTTCTCGGCCGGCAGAGTCAGGTAGTAGGCGACCATCTCCGCGCCCGTCAGGCCGTTGTATACCGCCTGCAGGTCCCAGACACGATCGGACCACCAGTCCCCGCCCTTTCGCTTGAACAGCATGTGCTCCAGCAGGTGGGGCAGACCTTCGTCGGCTTGCTCGAGCTGCGTGAAGGCGCCGGTTCGCACCGCCATCTCGATCCGGGCGATCGGCAGGTGCGAGTTCCGTGCGACGATCACCTGCAGGCCGTTCTCGAGGATACTGTCGCGTACGCTCTCCAAGACGACGTCCTGCGCCACCGCCGAGTCGGCCCAGCCACAACAGAGCGCCAGGACCGCGGCGACGGACGTCACGGAGCGTGTGCCGAGCCGTCGTCTAGATGGGTTCATCCCGACCTCCTCGTGACGGTTCGTGTCGGTGATCTTTGCGCGGATGTGCAGGGCCAGACGGGTGGTCTGCGACTGGCAGGACCAGCTGTGGTGGGCAGACTGTTTACTACCATCGACTGACGTCGCCTCTACAGGCAGGACATTACACCGCTACGTCGTCAGTCCCCTCCCGGTGGATGCAGTATGCCGCCTCGGCTGGGGGCGCGCAAGGCGCGGTGCCCGGCGTCCCAATGCCCCCGCAACCGGGGGGAGCCGCACTCAGTTCGTGAAGTTCATGCGGCGCAGCAGGTCTTGGAAGCGTGGGTGCGATCTGAGACCATCATAGGACGGAACGCAGTTGACCCAGTGGAGATTCGGGTGCCGCGATTCGTATTCCTGTTCGAGGGCGACCAACGCCTCGTCGTACCGGCCCAGGTACGCGAGAAGCTCGCTGGCGGCGGGGAAGCCGTGAACGTTCCCGCGTCGCAGCGCCGTGACCGCCGCCGGTGTCAACGCCGGGTCAGACAGCCCCGCGAGATAGGCACGATAGACCTCCGGGTCCGTCCCGTTGAGCTGGGCCAGCCGGTCGAACACGGGAGCGGCGGCGGCCAGGTCGCCGTTCAGAACATGGGTGCTGGCAAGCACGTAGGTGGCGAGCTCCATATCCGGCGCGATGTCCAGCGCCCGCTCGATCACGGGTATCGCGGCCTCGGGATCCCCTGTGTACGCAACAAGAGACCCGAGGATCATGTTTGCTGCGGGTGACAGCGGGTCCAGTTCGACGGCTGTCCGCGCTTCCGCCAGCGCCTCATCCCAGCGACGGGTTTGTGCCAGTAGCTCGGCGTACCACTGACGCGCCGTCGCGTAGTCGGGATCGAGCTCGATTGCCTTCCGGTAGTCCAGCTCGGCGGCCTGGCGATCCCATTCGAACACGGTCTTGATATAGCCGGAAGCCGCGTACGCTTCGGCGCGCTCGGGATCGAGCGCCAGCGCCCGCTCGGTCGCGGCCCGTGCATACGGCAGGACCTCGGGCGCAGATGGACCACCGTACTCTGGGAGCAGCACGTAAGTCTCGGCGAGCCCGGCGTAGGCGCGGGCGTACTCCGGGTCGAGCAGCACCGCCCGGTTGTAGTAGCGGATCGCCGAATCGAGCGCCGCGAACGAACGCTGGGTCCAGAAATCTCGACCGCGTAGGTAGTCGTCGTATGCCTCGAGATTCTCGGTCGGCCGCGCCTCGATCCGCCGCCGCTCGCCAGCCGTCAGTCTCGCCCTCAGCGCGGCAGCGATCTGCTGGGCCACGTCGCTCTGTATCGCGAACACGTCGGTCAGTTCGCGATCGTACTGCTCCGCCCACAGGTGCACGTCGCTCTCGGCATCGATCAGCTGCGCGTTGATCCGCACCCGCTCACCGACCCGTTGCACCTCGCCCTCGAGCACCGTTGCGACGCCCAGCTCTTCGCCGATCTCACGCAGGCTCCTGCTGGTGCCCTTGTACTGCATGATCGTGGTACGGGAGATCACCTTGAGGTCCGCGATCTGCGACAGGTGATTGATGATGTCGCCCGTCACGCCATCGCTGAAGTACTCGTTCTCGTCCGCGCCGCTCAGATTGACGAAGGGAAGCACCGCCACCGAGCTGCGCCCCACCGGCGTTTCCTCGCCACGCTCGTAGAGCACCAGCCACCCCGTCGCGACGATGCCCCACACGCCCAGCGCGATCACGAAGCTCAAGCCCGCGTTGCGCCACGTCAGTACCCGACGACGTCGTCGCGCCGCATGGCGGGCCACCGCCGCTTCCGCCTCGAGCCGCTCGCCATTGGGACCGGCC
>JASFTY010000479.1:0-3445 GCA_050050535.1 Gemmatimonadales bacterium
CGTGTCCTCGCCGACAACGAGACTACCCGCGAGGCTGGCATTCGCTTGCTGCAGGCGGAGGTGGCCGCGGTGGAAGGCGTCCCGGATGAGCAGCGTCCGCTGGGCGCGACGGCCGCGGAGCACGAGGAGCGGTCCAGGAGGCGGGCGGCCGCACTGCGCGCATCACTCGGTCGCGCCTTGCTGGCCGCCGGTCGCGCCGACGAGGCGATCGCCGCGCTCGAGCAGGCGGCCGCCGTCGGCTGGGATGCCGCTCGCTTCCGGAGTCTGGGCGAGGCGCTGCTGGCGGCCGGCGACAGCGGGGGCGCGGTGCGCGCCTTCGCGGCCATCGCCGCCGACCCCGGTGCGTCCGACGAGACGGCGGACTCGCTTCGCCACGTCGTCGATCTCGGCCCGGCGACCTGGGCGGGCGCGGTCGCCGACGCGCGAGCGGAGATGCTGGAGCGCACGATGCGGTCGGCGCGCGCCGAGCCGCTGGGCCCCGTGAGCGTCGAGGCCCGCGACGGATCGGCGGTGCAGCTCGCGGACCACTTCGGCGATGCGGCGACGGTCGTGGTCTTCTGGTCGCGCTACTGCGGTTACTCGGTCCAGTCGATGCCGCGGATCGCGGCACTGGCCGAGCGGCTGGCTGAGGATGGCGTGCCGCTGCTCGCGGTGACCCGCGACCCGCCGGCGGAGGCGGAGGAGTACCTGTCGGAGGGCGGCTGGGCGCTAGAGGTCTTCTACGATACGACCGGCGAAGCGGCGCGCGCGCTGAACAGCTGGGGCACGCCCCAGTACTTCGTGCTCGACGGCGCCGGACAGCTGAGCTTCGCCAATAGCTCGCTCGACGACCTGCCGCGGCAGGTGGCGGCGTTGCGGGCGCGCAGCGACCACGGGCGCTGAGCGATCACCGGAGAACCGGAGTTGCATATGAAGTCGCTATCATCGCTTGCTCTAGTCGCCTTCGTGGTCGGCTGCCACGGTGGGGAATCGCCGACGGGCGGCGCGAGCGTCGTGGACAGCGCCGGCGTCGTGATCGTCACGAACTCGACTACTGAGAGCGCGATCTCCACGTGGTCGATCGAACCGGATCCCATCGTGCGGGTCGGCGGCGATCGGGATGAGCCGGGCCAGCAGCTGTTTCGGGTCGTCGGTGCGGTCCGCCTCTCGGACGGCCGCCTGGTCGTCGCCAACGCGGGGAACGTCGAGATCAACTACTACGACGGGTTGGGCGAATTCGTGCGCGCCGTCGGCGGCAGGGGCGGCGGCCCGGGTGAGTTCGAGTGGCTGAACTGGATAGCGAAGCTCAGCGCGGACACCATCGCGGCGTACGATTCGTCGCAACGACGCGTTTCGTGGTTCGACGATCAGGGCGAGTTCGCCCGGTCGGTTACGCTGCGGGCGAGCTCGGAAGTGACGTCGCCTTCGCCGGTCGGCGTGTTCGGCGACGGGTCGGTGCTGGTCCGCCAGTACATCTCTCCCGAGGAGTACTCCGGCCTGCACCACTGGGAGTTCCAACTGTTCCGCTACGATGCATCGACCGACTCGATGGCTGCGCTTGGACGGTTCCGCGGTGAGGACAGCTTCCACGTTCGTGTCGGGCGCGGCGTAGCCAACTACGGGGTGCCGTTCGGTCGGTGGACGGCGTTGGGTGTGGCCGACACGCTGTTCTACGTCGCGCACAACGAACGCTTCGAGATCCGATTCTACGAGCCGTCCGGGACGCTGCAACGGATCGTCCGGTGCGCGCAGCCGCTCGTTCCGGTGACCGATGAACTGGCCGACCGGTTTCGCGAAGCGGCGCTCGAGGCCGTGCCCAGCGAGCGGCGCAGTCGGCTGGAGAGTGTGCTCGACGACGTTCCGGTGTTGGAGACCGTCCCGGCCTTCGGGTCCGCCTATTACGTGGGCCGGCTCCCAAGCGCGATGATGGATGAGGCCGGGAACCTCTGGGTCCTGGAGTATACCTGGCACCGGAACGAGGCGACCCACTGGTCGATCTTCGGCGGAGACGGGGTGGCCGTGGCGGAACTCACGCTCCCGCCGGGGTATCACCCGCTTCACATCGGGACCGACCACTTGGTACTGCGCACCCGTGATGAGCTCGATGTCGAGTCTGTCCAGGTTCACCGCATCCTGAAGGGCTCATGAACGTTCCGGTACTACTGGTCAATGCCCTGATCTTGAGCGTCCTCGGCAAGAGCCCGCAACAGCTTGCTCAAGTGCGCGACAGCGATCGGGCACCGCAGCGGGGCGACAGATGACAAGGGAGTGGCGCATGAGCAACAGAATCTTCATCGCAGTCTGTCTGACCGTCGGGCTCGCCGCGTGTCGGGGGGAGCGGCAGGGCGGGGTCACGGTCACCGACAGCGCCGGCGTACGCATCACGGTCAGCGCTGATTCCGCTCGGAGCTTCGCGGAAGTCGAGCCGCAGCCCGTGCTGAGTCTCGGTGGCCCCGATGCCGCCGGACCGACCCAGTTCCACCGGATACAGAACGTCGAGGTCGGCCCCTCCGGCAGGCTCTGGGTCGTCGACGGCGGGTCCGCTGAAGTGCGGATCTTCGCTCCCGATGGGTCTCACTGGAAGACGATCGGCGGACGCGGGGAAGGGCCGGGCGAATTCACCCGGATCCGTCTGCTCGGGTCGTTCGGAGGTGACAGCGTTGCGGTATGGGACGATGCGAACGCCCGGCTCACGGTGTTCGATAGCGCGGGCGAGCTCGCCCGGACGGCGAGTGTCGCGTCGGGCGATGCTCTCGCTCCTCGCGCCTTCGACGTGTTCGGTGACGGGTCCGTTCTCGCCCAGGTCCCGCGCCAGCTGTCGGCGGACTCGCTCGTGCCCGGCCGACTGCTGGCCGATACCGTCCGCCTGGTACGGATCGACCTCGATAGCGCGACGGCCGAGCCGCTGGTCCAGGTGCGCGGACCCGTATGGGTCTGGACCGGGCGCGGCCTGATCCCGATCCCGTTCACGATCAACGCCGGGTTCGACCTCTACGATGAGTCGGTCCATATCGTGGCCGGCCCCGAGTTCCGGGTCCGAGTCTTCGAGGGCGGCCGTCTGTCGGAGGTCTACGGCGTGGCGCGCGATCCTCGGGCGGTGACCGAGGAGGATGTCACGGCTTATCGGGCGTTCGTCGACGAGTTCATCCCCGAGTCACAGCGGCCCGACTATCTGTCGGTACTGGATAGCGAGTACCGTCCGAGAGTATTGCCGGCATACTCGCGCTTCCTCCTGTCCGCCGATGGCAACGTCTGGGCCCAGGTCTACTCGGCCGACTTCCTCGCGTCCGCGACCTGGGACGTGTACGGCCCCGGTCGCGAGTGGTTGGGCCAGGTCGGGACACCGGAGGGTTTCGCGGTGACCACGGTCACCGGTGACAAGCTTGTCGGGGTCTGGCGCGACGACTCGGGCGTCGAGTACGTGCGCGTGTATCGATATCGGGCAAACGGGGAGTCCAGATGACAG
>JASFTY010000480.1:0-3422 GCA_050050535.1 Gemmatimonadales bacterium
TGAACTCGAACTGGTCGCCGATCCACGAGCCGACGAGGTCCGCGAGCGTGAGGTCGCTGGGCCCGCCATCGTCGCACCCGACGTACAGTCCCACACCCAGCAGCACGGCGATGAACCCGACCGTCTTTCTCATCACTTTCTCCTGCACTGCGCCCGCTGACAAGCGCCTCACGAAAGTTGAATCGCCACTCACTACGCTCGTGGCCATCCCAGGTTTCAGACGGGTAGGGGCGAGTAGGAAGGGTCGTCAGGTATTCAAGAACCCGTGATCAGCAGGGTTGGTGGTTGGATCAGGGAATCGGTGATCAGGAGGATCAATAGAACAAGTGAACCTTCGAATTCAGATGTCGGCGCGACCGTTCTGAATTCGAAGGTTCGAATACTCCAATGATCCTCTTGATCAGCGGATTCCCGAATTCCCACCCCGCAACAGGATATCCTCGAACAGCTCTATCGCCCGCGGATCGTCCGCCTGACCCAGCCAGAACAGCGCGTTCTTCACCAGGGCCGGGTCGCGCGTGGTGCGCACGACCTCGATCAACGCCGGCACCCCCTCGTCAGCAGGTCGTTGCGACAGCGCGAAGATCGCCATCTTGCGGATCTCCAGCTCGGCCGCGTCGTCGTAGACGATCTCGGTCAGCCCCTCGGTCGCCGCCTCCGCTGCCGTCTGACCGAGCCAGAACACGGCGCTCTTGCGCGTCCCGTGCGGCAGCGACCGGTCGCGCGACATGTCGAGCAACTCGGGCCACACCATAACGCTGTCCGCCAGCAGCGTCGGGAAGAGCGCCTCTTCGCCCGCGTCGCCCCGTGACCGGCGAGCCAGCGCCAGCAGGTAGTCGACTGCCTGCTGGACCGGCACGGTACCCAGATCGACCGTGCTCGAGCCGGCCTCGCGCCAGCGGCCGCCCACATACGTGTCGACCTCGGTGACCTCGCGGTCCCGCACCCTGAGCACCACACGCACCGGTCCGTGCTCGCACTCGACGTCCCAGTCGTCGCCGTGACCGCGGCGGACGTGCCAGCCGCGCCCGCCATCCATCGAGATGCTGCTGTAGCCATCACCGCAGACGCCGGGCCGCGCCGCGAAGCTCATGCGCACCTTGCCGTCCCGCAGTTCGTTCACCGCGTCGGCGATCGACTGCCCCATGGCAGGCGGGGCCAGCAGCAGCACTGTGGCCCCAACCACCGTCACGCTCGAGAATCTCATGATCCCCCACCTTCGATAAGCTCGAGCAGAAACTCGGCGACCCGCGGATCTCTCGACTGGCTCAGCCAGAAGATCGCCTTCTTCCTCAGTTCGACATCCTCCTCGGTCCGCGCGATCTGGAGCATCCAATCCACGGCCTCATCCTCGTGCCGCTGTGACAGTGCGAAGATGATCTGCTCCTTCAGCTCGCGCTCCGTCATCTGATTGTACAGCTCTCCCATCTCCTCCACGGACAACCTGTGCGACTGGCCCGCCCAGAACAGCGCTTTCTTGCGCATCTCCATAGGCTCGCTGGCATCGGCGGCCACATCGAGCAGCCAGGCCGCGCTCTGCTCGTCGCCAAGCTGCGCCAGCGAGAAGATGACTCTATCCTTGACCTCGTACTCTTCGGTGCTCGCGTAGATCTGACGCAGAAATTCCGCGTTCTCCGCCCCATGCATCTGCCCGAGCCAAAAGATCGCCTGACCCCTCAGCTCCGGATCGGCGCCCTCCTGCGTGGCGTAGTCCCTCAGGAACTGGGCCGCCCGATCGCTCGACACCTGCGACAGCGAGAAGAGTGCCTTCTTCTGCAGTTCCAGGTCGTCCGACGTGCGCAGGATGTTCTCCAGCGCGTCGACCGTCCGCTCGCCCGGTACCTGAGACAGCCAGAACACCGCCTGGTGGCGTACTTCCGTATCCGGGTCGTTCTGAACGATGTCGAGCAGGATGTCGATGTTCTCCTCGTCGACGTGCTGCGAGATCAGGAACACAGCCTTGCGACGCATCTCCACGCTGCAGGGGTCGTCGCTGCGATCGGCCAGCACCCGCTCGAGGATCGGCAACGCCTGCTCCGAGTTCATCTGCAGCAGTGCGTTCAGCGCCGCGATGCGGATCTCATCCTCACACGCCTCCTGCTGACCGCCGACACCGATCCCCTGCGCCCGGCGCGCTACGCCTTCGCCCGCCGCCGCATCGCCGCGACGCGCCAGCTCGCCTTCGATCCGCGCCATCAGCGCCTCCGCGTCGCGCAGCGTCACCTCGGCGTCCGCGTAGCTGCCACGCAGCTGGCGCAACGCCTCCTGTGCCGCCCGCAGGTCCCGTTCGCCGCCGTTTCGATAGAGGGCGAACGCCTGGTAGTAGAGGGCCTGCGCTGCGTAGCTCGAGCGCGGGTAGCGCCGGTGGACCTGCGCGAACATCTCCGCCGCTTGCCGGTACGACTCCCGGTTCAGCGCCGCCCGCGCCGCGCGGTAGAGCGAGTCCGCCGGATCCTGCGGGTACATGCTCTCGACTTCCGCCGCCGCGCCGTAGCCGCCGAGCACCGCCTCGTAGTCCACCCGTTGAGCCGCCGCCTGGCTGAGCGGCGCGAACACACCCAGTAGCAGTGCGGCACCGGTAACCGTTCTCATTAGATCTCTTCCGCTCATCATAGTGCTCCTTCCATGCCCACTGGCGGCCCGGCGGGTATCGCCGTCCGTAGCCTCGGCAGCAGGCCTCTGCGTTCGATCCCTTCTGTCACGATATCTCGTTCAGCAGCGCCATCTTCGTAGCTTCCCAACTGAACGATCTGCACGAGCACCAGCTCCAGCTCCTCGAGCAGCGTCCGGAAGACCTGATCCTCCGCCGCCGGCGAGTCGAGCAGCAGCCAGGTGCTCGACAGCAGGTCCTGCGCGCTCGATATGAAGTCGGCGCCGCCCACACTCGGCTCCGAGCGGAACGACGTGAGGAAGGTCTCCGCCCGCGTCAGGTGCTCCGTCGCCGCCAACCGATAGGCCAGCTTGGAGCGCGTCAGGCTCTCCGGCGCCGTGCCCGTCCCCGGCGTCACAACCACCGGCGCCTCGTCGGGTTCGACGCTGGTCGTCAAGCGGCCGAGCCCGATCCCGATCGCCAGCGCCGCGGCGATCCCCATCCCCCAACGAGTCCACGGGGAGTAGAGGACCCGAAGCTGCTGCCGTCGCCGCGCCCGCTCGCGGCGCGTCGCCTCGATCCGCGCCCACATCAGCTCACGCGGTGTCTCCGGCGGCTCGTTGTAGTCCCGCGCCGCCTCGATCAGAACATCGTCGAAGCGATCATCCTTCATCATGACGCCCACTCCTCGGCGAATTCCGCGAGCGCCTTCCTCAGCTTGGCTCGCGCCCGCGACAACTGCGCCTTCGACGTGCCGCTCGACACACCCAGCGCCGTTGCGATCTCTTCGTGCTTGTATCCCTCGACATCGTGCATCACAAATACCGTCCGA
>JASFTY010000481.1:0-3412 GCA_050050535.1 Gemmatimonadales bacterium
GGGGGCCGGCCCCCCCCCCCCGGCCGGGCCGGCCTGGTCGGCGAGGGAAAGGGCAGCAAGGGCGCTGGAACGCGGCATAGACGTGGCTCGTGATCCGTGGTTCTGGTGGACCCGGGGACCCGAAGATAACCCGAAAACAGGCAGGACGCAAGCAGGAAAGCTTTCCAGAGAGACGTCAGCGCCGTGGCCCGAGCGCCAAACCCTCCCGCGATCGAGGCAGGGAGTAGCGGCTCCCGTAGTACAGCCGCAGGACGCCGTGGGCGATCTCGGTCTCGAACGACCGGTCGCCCAGCTTGATCCTTAGCGGCCCGAGCGCCTGCAGGTCGAGGCGGGTGGGCGAGCGCCAGTAGAGCCGGCCGTCGATCAGCAGGCTCACGGTCCCATCCGGGTCGAGCTGGAGGGCGTAGAGGTGCCAGGCTTCCGGTGTGTCGGGCATCGGCAAGCGGGTCTGGGCTCCGTCGGTGAAGGCGATGAGTCTTGCCGACTTGGCGAGACTGGGTCCGACGAAGTAGAACTCGATGTGAGGATCGAGACCCCGCCAGCTCAGGGAGTCGGCGGGCGGATCGTCGTCGGTCAGCCCGATGGCGAGGCACTGGTAAAGCTTACCGGTGAACGGCATGCGTGCCCAGACCTCTAGGGTCAGGCCGGCGCGTGGTGAGAACGCCTGTTTCGAAAGGGCGCCGCTGGGGAAGTGCTGGTCGCCGTTGTTGAGGAAGACGCCGGCGCCCTCGGGGCCGCCGATGGGCCGGGTCTCGGGCAGCGGCCGGCCGTAGCCGACCCAACGCTCGGGCCGCAGTCCGCCGGTCCAATCCTCGAAGAAGATGAGCGCCGCCTCACCGGGTACGAGCTCGCGCGACTCGATCTCCAGCGTGTCGGCGACCCAGCCGCCGGCGCTGGCCACCACCCGGGTCCGACCCGGCGCGTATACCTTCAACCTACCGGGGCCCACGAAGCCGGCAATTGCACTGTCCGCGGCCGACCACGAGATGGGCAGCCCGGTGGGGTCCAGCACGCGACCGGCGGCGCTGGCGAGCTCGACCCCCAGCTCGAGGACCTGGCCCGGACTCACAAGCTCGGGCGACGGCGTGATGGACAGCCGCTCGATCCAACTTGGGTCACCCGCTCGCCGGACCCACCTAACACTGTAGATACCGCCATTTTCAGTGACTCGCCGTAGCTCGCGGCTGTTGATGTCGACGGCCCACAGGTCGCGGCTGCCGTCCGGCTGGACCATCACGAAGGCGATGACGGTGGCCGACAGCCAGACGGGCGTCAGCTCGTCGGCCGGAGCATCGGTGATCTGGTGGAGGTCGGACCCGTTGGGCCGAACGGTGAAGATGTCGGCACCGCCGTTACGAGTCGAGCTGAAAGCCAGGCGTCGTCCGTCCGGCGACCATGCCGGGTCGAGGTCTTTACCCGGTGCGGCGACGACGCGCGTCGCGTTGGAGCCGTCGGCGTTCGAGACGAAGATGTCCTGGTCGTCATCGGGATTGGCCACGAAGGCGATCTGGGTGCCGTCAGGCGACCAGGCCGCCGAGTAGCCACCGCCCGCCCGGGTGTCGTCGAGCAGCCGAGCCGAGTCGGTCTCGAGGTCGTAGGCCATCAGCAGGTTGGTATAGTCGGTCGCCCCGCCACGCGGCACGCCCTTGCGGTAGAGGATGAAGCGACCGTCGGGCGACCAATCGCGCGGCTCCTCATCATCGGCGGCCGCTGTCAGCGTACGGATCGCACCGGTGGCACGGTCCAAGAGCGCCAGGTTCCAACCGCTATCCGCCGGGACCGCGACCGCCATCAGCGAGCCCGCCGGGCTGGGCACGTCCACGTACCCTAGGTCCGGTCGCTCCACATCGATGCGAGCGCCCCGATACTTCACCACACCGAGCTCCGAGCTGCCACGTCCCTCGAACTTGACAATAAGCTCGCCCGAGAGCCCGGCGAGCAGGCCGTCGGGGTCGCGCCAGGGGGCCCAGACGGCCAGGACGCTAGCGATGACGACCGCCGCCAGAGCCGCCCCCGTCGCGGCGCTGGTCAGCGACCAACGCATCATCTTTCGCCGTGACCGCCGGTGCAGCGGTCGAGCACCCAAACGGAACCGCGGCTCCTGCATCACCTCGGCCCGGACTCCGGCGACGGCTCGTTCCAGCTCGTCGGACGGCTCGCCGTCCAGCACCTGCTTCAGCAGTGTGCGGTACGAGCGGTAGGCCTGCAGGGCGCCGGCACGATCCCTGGCCGCCTTCAGGGAGCGGACGAGGGCAAGCTGCGCTTTCTCGTTAAGCGGATTGAGCTCGACGTAGCGCCGCGCGTAGCCGACGGCCGTATCGGCGTCGCCGTTCTCCAGCGTATCGCCGATCAGCTGCGCGTAGGCCGCCTCGAGCCCCGCCCGCAGTTGCTCGTCCTGCGACTCGATCCAGTGCTCGAGCTCGGGGCCCGCCTTGCGTTCCAGCCCAGGCACGAAGGGACCTGCATAGAGGGTGACGGCGCGGTCGTACTCGCCGGCTTTCACCGCCCGCTCGAACTCCCAGAGGTCGACCTCGAGAACCCCGGCCCTCAGCTTGAGCTCCGCATCGGTCGCCTCGATCAGCGGTTCTTCGACCCGCCTGGACAGGTAATGGAGCGCCTGGCGTAGGGAGCGTCGCGCATGGCCGGTGTCGCTGCCCTCCCAGAGCAGCTCGGCGATACGATCGCGACGCGCCGTCTGGTCGGGCATCGTCGCCAGCACGGCCAGCAGGGCCAGCGGCTTCGAATTGGAGAGCAGCGCCCGCCCCTGGGGGCCGTCGGCACGAAGGCAGAGCTGACCGAGCGTCTTCAGGTAGAACACACTGGGAACCCTCATCCTGATGACAGCGTCGGCTACTAGCGGGAGTCGGGGACCTCAAATGTAGACGGCACCTCCGACACGGCAAGCGCAGGACATCGAGGTCGGCAGGGCCGTGGTGTTCGGATCCGGGATCGGCGGTCCCACCACCAGACAACGGCTAAGCCCGGCCGCCCAGCGGGGCGGCGGGATCGCCACGGCGGTTCGGAACCCGCCGGGCCGCCGTATGGCATGGTTCTTCCCCTCCGACGTAGATTGAGCGGCGGCGAGTCTGCTGCTGCGGAAGATCAGCGGACCGAAACCGAACCTCGACTTCAACGACCAGAGAAAATGATCGAGCTTCGCGGTGTGGAGAAATGGTATGACACGGGAGCCGGGCGCACGTTCGTGCTCCGTCAGATCAACATGGACGTCAGGCAGGGCGAGTTCGTCACGATCATGGGCCCGTCCGGCGCCGGCAAGACGACGCTGCTGAACATCATCGCGATGTTCGACAGCGACTTCGCCGGCCAGTATTTCCTGGACGGGCACGCGGTCCACGAGCTCAGCCACAAGGAGCGCAACAAGCTGAACAAGCGCTACGTCGGCTTCGTCTTC
>JASFTY010000482.1:0-3407 GCA_050050535.1 Gemmatimonadales bacterium
GCGCCAAGCTGGGCGACGGAGCCCGCATCGGTGCCAACTGCGTGATCGGCGAAAGGAGCGAGCTGGGTGCCGGCACCGAGATCGGCAATCTGGTTTGCGTCTACCCCGACACCGTGATCGGAGCCGGCTGCATCATACACAGCGGGGCACAGATCGGCGTGGACGGGTTCGGCTATGTCGTCCAGGAAGACGGATATCGGAAGATCCCGCAGGTGGGTCGCTGCGTGATCGAAGACGACGTGGAGATCGGCGCCAACACCTGCATCGATCGAGGCTCGGTCGGTGAAACACGCATCGGCGCCGGCACCAAGATCGACAACCTCGTACATATCGCCCACAACGTCCGTGTCGGGCGCGCCTGTATCATCGTCGCGCAGGTGGGCATCGCCGGTAGCTCCACCGTCGGCGACGGCGTGGCCATCGGCGGCCAAGTCGGAATCATCGACCATCTGAACATCGGGGACCGCGCCCGGGTCGCCGCCGGCGCCGGCGTCGGCGAAGACATCCCGGCCGGGGAGACGTGGTTCGGATACCCGGCTCGGCCACGCACGCAGGCCATGCGCGCCAGCCTGGCCATGCTTAAGCTGCCCGAACTGATTCGCCGGGTACAGCGGATCGAGAAACAGTTGAACACCGAGGACGACGCCTGACCGCAGGCGCCGCCTGGGATCGCGGACGAGAGCCGGGAGGACATTGGCTTTGAAGCAGCAAACGTTGGCGCGCGTCGCCCAGCTCAACGGTGTAGGACTCCACTCCGGGGCCGATGTGCAGATGACCCTGCACCCGGCACCCCCGGATCACGGGATCGCCTTCCGCCGGACCGACCTCGAGAACACCGCGCAGGTCGCGGCCCGGGTCGAGCAAGTCACCGAAGTGCGGCGCGGGACCGTGCTGGAAGCCGACGGGGTTCGGGTGCGCACGGTGGAGCACCTGCTGTCGGCTGTTGCGGCGCTGGGCATCGACAACCTGATCGTCGAGCTCGACGGCGAGGAACCGCCGGCCGTCGACGGCAGCGCCGAACCGTTCACCGCCCTCATGCTGGAAGCCGGTCTCGAGGAGCAGGACGCGGAGGCCGCCATCTGGCGGTGCGAGGAGCCATTCGTCGTGGAGGAGGGCGAAGCGCGCTACGCGGTGGTGCCCGACGAGCAGCTCGTGCTGTCGGCCTCGATCGACTTCGACCACCCGCTGATCCACCGTCAGCACGCCTCGCTGGTCATCGAGCCCCGCAGCTTCCGCGAACAGATCGGCTCATCCCGCACGTTCGGATTCCTCGAGGATGCCAACAGACTGCGGCGTATGGGGCTCGCCCACGGCGCCGATACCAGCAACACGGTCGTCCTGACGGCCGCGGGGCTCTACGAGGGCGTCGAGCTGAGGTACGAGGACGAGTTCATCCGTCACAAGATATTGGACATTGTGGGTGATCTGGCGCTCACGGGCCGGCGCGTCCAGGCGCAGATCGTCGCGGAACGCCCCGGTCACCGCGGCAACATCGCCCTCGCCCGGGCTATCGTTGAGCGGGCCAACCGCCAGGCTGCGGCTCGCCGCGTGGATATCGACGAGATCGTACGGCTGCTTCCGCATCGCTTCCCGTTCCTGCTCGTCGACCGGGTGATCGAGTACGAGCCGGGCAAGCGGATCGTCGGCATCAAGAACGTCACGATCAACGAGGAGTTCTTCGTCGGCCATTTCCCGGGCATGCCGATCATGCCCGGTGTACTGATCATCGAGGCGATGGCGCAGGTCGGCGGACTGCTGCTGATGGACACCGTGGAGAACCCGGAGGACAAGATCGTATATTTCATGTCGCTGGATAAGGTCAAGTTCCGGCGCCCCGTGATCCCCGGCGACCAGCTCGTGTTCGAGCTGGAGATGATACAGATGCGCAAGACGGTATGCCGAATGAAAGGAGTGGGTCGAGTGGACGGTAAGGTTGTGGCGGAGGCGGAGTTGAAGGCACAGGTGGTGGACAAATGACGACACCCACTATGGCCGATAGGGGGCAGACGCCCCCGCGCATCCACCCGTCGGCAATCGTCGATCCCGAAGTCCAGCTGGGCGACGGCGTGGAGGTCGGACCCTACGCCATTATCGGGCCGAACGTGCAGATCGGCGACGGTACGGTCGTCGGGCCCCACGCCTACATCGAGAAGGACACCAGAATAGGGCGCGATTGCACCATCGCCAAGGGCGCGGTACTGGGCACCGATCCTCAGGACGTCAAGTACGAAGGCGAAGAGACCCTGCTCATCGTCGGTGACGGCACAACGATACGCGAGTTCGCGACGTTGCACCGGGGCACCCGTGCCTCGGGCTCGACCGTCGTCGGAAGCGGCTGCTTCCTGATGGCGTACTCGCACGTGCCGCACGACTCGCGGATCGGCGATCACGTGACCATAGCCAACGCCGTACAGATGGGCGGCCACGTGGTTATCGAGGATTGGGCCACGATCGGTGGTCTCTGCGCGATCCACCAGCACGTGCGCGTCGGCACACACGCGATCATCGGCGGCGCCTCACGCGTGCCTAAGGACATCCCACCCTATACACTGGCGGCGGGAAACCCGTGCGCGCTCTACGGCCTCAACACGGTGGGCCTCGAACGCCGGGGCGTCACCAAAGAAGCACGACTGTCGTTGAAGCGGGCGTACAGAACTCTCTTCAAGTCCAAGCTGAACCTCGGCCAGGCGATGGCGGAGATCCGCTCGCAGGGCGAGTTGACCGACGAGGTGGAGAGGCTCGTCGCCTTCATCGAGGCGAGCGAACGTGGAGTCACAATCTGACACGGCCTCGGGTCCGGTCCGCGTAGGCGTCGTGGGCGTGGGAAGCCTCGGCTTCCACCACGCCCGGATCCTGAGACAGCTACGCGAGACCCGGCTCGTCGGTATCTGCGACCTCGACGCGCAGCGGGCGGCGGAGGTCGCTTCCCAGCTCGATACGCGCTCGTTCGACGATCTTTCCGAGCTGCTGGACCAGGTCGATGCCGTCACGATAGTCGTTCCCACCAGCAGTCACTTCGAGGTCGGGATGCTGGCGCTGGACCACGGCTGCGACCTGCTGATCGAGAAGCCGATAACGCCGACCACGGCCGAGGCCGACGAACTGATTCGCCGCGCCGCACAGCGGGATCGCATCATCCAGGTGGGCCATATCGAGCGCTTCAACTCCGCCGTACGCGCCTGCGAGCCCTACCTGGAGAGTCCCCTCTTCGTCGAGTCGCACCGCCTAGCACCGTTCGTTCGCCGCGGCACCGACGTGCCCGTCGTTCTCGACCTGATGATCCACGACATCGACCTCATCCTGAGCTTGGTCAGCGGCGCCGTGGCCGACGTTCGCGCCGTCGGCATACCCGTTCTCAGCGGCAGCGTCGACATTGCCAACGCTCGCCTCCAGTTCGATTGCGGCGC
>JASFTY010000483.1:0-3403 GCA_050050535.1 Gemmatimonadales bacterium
CTTGCTCGCCGGTTGCGAGGCGCAGGAGCGAGCGGAGGGTCAGGAGCAGGGGCAGGCGCAGGCGATTTTCGAGGAGGATGTCATCCCGACTGCGGCGGGTGACCTGACGATCACGTTCATCGGCCACGGCACGCTGATGTTCCGCTTCGACGGCAAGGTGATCCACGTCGATCCGGTGGGACGCGAGGCGGACTACAGCACGATGCCGGATGCCGATCTGGTGCTGGTGACGCACGAGCACGGCGACCACCTCGATCCCGACGCGCTGGCGGCGATCAGGACCGCGGAGACGGTTGTCATCTATTCGCCGTCCTGCGAGGGCAGGGTGGACGGCGCCATCGTGATGGCGAACGGAGACAGCCGAACCGAGCTGGGCATCGGCATCGAGGCGATTCCCGCCTACAACATCGTGCATATGAGGTCGAGCGGGCAGCCCTATCACCCCAAGGGCAACGGGAACGGCTATGTCCTCACCTTCGGGGACACCCGGGTCCTGGTCGCCGGCGATACCGAGAACACCCCCGAGATGATGGCGCTCGAGGACATCGACATCGCCTTCCTGCCGATGAACCTGCCGTATACGATGACGCCGGAGATGGTGGCCGAAGCGGCGACGACGTTCCGACCCAAGATCCTCTACCCTTACCACTTCGGCAGCACGGATACCAACGAGCTGGTGGAGCTGCTGGAAGGGGTCGAAGGCATCGAGGTCCGAATCAGAGAGATGAGCTAGCGGGACTGCTCGTGGCAGAGAGGACTGTTCGCGGCTTCGCCAGGATGCCCCGGGGCACCATTGGGCCCAGCTCGAGTCGGGAGTCGCCGAGTCCGGCTCTGGCGCTGAATCGAGCCATCCGGTTCATTTCTTGCAGTCGATCGCGTCGAGCTGGTCCGAGAGAAGGTGTCGGCGCGGTGCCGAACATTCATTGACGAGGCGAACTCCGTCGAACCGAGACGGCAGTACCGAAATGGATACAGAGTGTCAGCCACAATCGATGGGCCGGTCGCTCGGCGCCTTTGTCACTGTTTCGCGGCAGATCATGCACCTCGCCAACCAGGGGAGTCCGCGCGGCGAGTTCTTGCGTGACCTGACGGCGTTGCTGCTGGAGTTCTCCGGGTGTGATGTGCTCGAGCTCCGACTGCGGGGCGCCGTTGAGTACCGCTGCCGAGCGGTCGCGCGGCCTGAGCCGTCGTTCGAGTACGAACCGCTGGCCGCGGGCGGGCAGGAGGACGGATTGACTCCAACCGACCCGAGGGGGCAGCCCGATCTCACGCGCGTGGCCCAAGGTGAGCTGCAAGGGACGCTGGATCATAGCGCGCCCTGCTTCACCGACTACGGGAGCTTCTGGACGGGTGACCTTGTGGCGACCATGGCTCGGTACTCGACCGGGACAGATGTCCGATTGAGCGAGTACCCCGATACGACATCGATGGCGCTCATCCCTTTTGCGGTAGACGTCAGCAATATTGGCGTTCTGCGCCTAGAGAGTGCACGACGCGACGCGTTTGCCCTCGACATGATGGAGGGATACGAGGCGATGGCGGAGACGCTCGGTTTCGCCATCGCCCAGCGGCGAACGCAGACAGCGCTGCGGGAGCGTGTAAAGGAGCTGTTGTGCCTTTACAGCATTGCGCGCGTGGTCGAGGATAGCACCAGCAGCTTGGAGGAAGCTATAGAGCGAATCGTAAGGCTTCTTCCACCTGCGTGGCAGTTCCCGGACATCGCGGCGGCCCGAATCACCTTGGACGGGAACACTTACACGTCAGGCGAGTTCATGGCGATGCGCACAAGGCAGTTCGCGAAGATCGTTGTCAATGGAAGGGGTCGTGGTGCGGTCGAAGTCGGGTATGTCGCGGATCTACCGCACGCTGTCGACAGACCGTTCCTCAGGGAAGAGGAGCACCTGATCGACGGCGTCGCGAGGGAGATCGGAGAGTTCCTCGAGAGGCGACAGGCCGAGGCGGAACGTTTGATGCTCGAGGCACAACTGCGGCACTCTGACCGGTTGGCCACGATAGGCAAGCTGGCTGCCGGTGTCGCTCACGAGATCAACGAGCCGCTGGGCAGCATTCTGGGGTTTGCGCAGCTGGCGCAAAAGAGCGGTGATCTGCCGGAGGGCACCGCGGATGACTTGAACAAGATCGTCGCGGCTTGCCTTCAGGCTCGTGAGATCGTGGATAAGCTCAAGCTCTTCGCGCGGCAGGCGCCCATCGAGAAGGCGTGGGTAGACGTAGCCGAGGTGGTGGCCGAGGCCTTGAGCATGGTACAGACTCGGTGTGCGAATCAGGGCATAGAGATTGTCAAACGAGTCGAGGCGGATCCTTGCGAGATCCTGGCGGGCCAGCTGCAACTCAAGCAAGTGGTCGTCAATCTGGTGTTGAACAGCATCCAGGCAATGCCGGGCGGCGGTACATTGACTGTGGTGATCGGTCGCGATGACGGCTCGGCATTCATCCAGGTGCAGGATACCGGGGTGGGAATGACTGAAGAGGTCGTGGATCAGGTCTTCGACCCGTTTTTTACGACCAAGGACGTGGGGGAGGGGACAGGTCTGGGCCTGTGCGTGGTGCATGGGATCGTTGAGGCACACGGTGGCTCAATCGATGTTGAGAGTGCGGTAGGGAGGGGTTCGAAATTCACTGTCCGATTACCGGTCCAGGGTAGTCCCGAGTCTGACGGGCAATGAAGATGGGACCATGAGCCACGATAAGGAACGCATTCTGGTCGTCGATGATTCGGCCGATGCGCGGGAAGTGCTCCGACGCAATCTCGCCGCGGAAGGTTATGAGGTGATCACGGCTCCCGGCGTGGCAGAGGCGGTCGAGATCCTCGACGCCACGCCCGTAGACTTGGTGATCACTGATCTCAAGATGCCGAAGGTCGGGGGGCTCGACCTGATCCGTCACGTGCGGGCCCGCTTCAGAGACATCGGCATGATCATGGTCACCGGCTACGCCTCGATAGAGAGCGCCGTGGAAGCGGTGAAAGAGGGGGCGGAGGACTATCTGCAGAAACCGTTCACCGACGCGGAGCTCTTTTCCGCGGTCCGCGATGCGCTGCAGAAAGTCCGCTTCCAACGTGCGGTGCTGTCGGAGGCAGCGGCGGCGCCGGTCCACTCGTATGGGCTGGTCGGTGAATCGGAAAACATGCGTGCGGTCTACCGAGCCATGGCCAAGGCCGTCCCGGTGTCAGCGACGGTGCTTGTGACCGGCGAGAGCGGCACGGGCAAGGAGCTGGTGGCCAGAGGTATTCACTACGCGGGGCCCAGGGCGCGGGCGCCGTTCTTGCCGATCAACTGCGGTGGTATCCCGGAGAGCCTGCTGGAGAGCGAGCTTTTCGGCCACGTCAAAGGCGCGTTTACCGGCGCCGCCGAGTCCCGCGCCGGGTTCTTCCAGATCGCGGACG
>JASFTY010000484.1:0-3403 GCA_050050535.1 Gemmatimonadales bacterium
CCCGCAGTCCCCGGTTGTACGACGTAACCCAACCGACGCGGCGCGTCTGGTCCGCCTGCGTCTGACATGCGGGGTCAACCTCGACCAGGCGGTTCAGCATCGAGTCGGCCGTCTCGTAGTCGCCGAGGCCGACATAGACTTCGCCCAACAACCAGAGCGCGGCCAGGTCGTCCGGCGATTCCGCGATCACCCGCTCCAGCAGCTCGAGCGCCCTCTCATAGTAGGGGGCACGCTCGGCCTCGTCCTCCATTCCGCGGGCGTTCTGGATCTGGGTGGCCGCCTCGTTCGTGTATTCGTTGGCCTCGAATTGGCACTCCTGCCCGGGAAGAGATCGCGCCGACATCAGGAGCAGCAGCAGGCTTGCACTCAGGATCGAGCATCTCGGTCCAGCGCTCATCATTTGTCACTCACCTTCCAGATTGCACTTCAGCGTCCGCCGGATGTTCCGGCGCCCGACACTTCGGTACACGTGATCGAGCCGGTCATGGCTGAGGTCGGCCATCGCCACAATAGGCGGTCCATTGCGCCTGTCAATGGCCGTGCAGGCACGTACCGACACGTCATCCGCGGGGATACCGGCGCTCTCTACCCGAAAGTCGGCGGGCGGTTCCGCGGCGCTCAGCGCAAAGGGGTGGGCCGGCGGGGATCCCGACTCCCGGTGCGGGGTAGCTTGCTAGGGTCGATCCACAGTATTGTATGCGGACACGGGAACCCCCCGGTCGCGGCTCCGAGGTGGCCGCGTAAGGGTTTTGATCGCATACGACACTACAAGACGAGGCTGGCGAAGAGCTTCATGTTCGAGCGCACGATCCGTCGCATTCAGAGGCCGCGTTCCCGGCGCCCGTCGGAGCGCGCGCCGCAGCGTCGGCGCCCCGCCGGGGTGCGGGCCGGGATCTTCACCCGTATCGCGCGGCGTTGGCGTCCCTGGCACACGGTGCTGGCCCTGAGCCTGTTGTTCCTCGGTTCGCTGGGGCTGGGGCTCATCTGGACGGCATGGAACCGGGTATGCCTGGACGATCGCTGCCCGTCGATCGCCCAGATTACCGTTTGGGAGCCGGACGAGTCTTCGAAGCTGTATGCCGCCGATGGGAGCCTGATACACGAGTTCTTCCAGGAGCGGCGGACGGTGATCGATGTAGGGAACTTACCGGAGTATGTCCTGCAGGCGTTCGTAGCCATCGAGGACAAGCGCTTCTACCGTCATCACGGGCTCGACTATCTGCGGTTCACGCGGGCGACGATCGAGTACGCGATCTACGGCCCCGGGCGCCCGGGCGGCAGCACGATAACGCAGCAGCTGGCGCGCAATCAGTTCACGGAGAGCATCGGTTTCGCGGTGTCGCCCCTGCGCAAGGTGAAGGAAGCGAAGGTCGCCCGTGACATCGAGCGGCTGTACACGAAGGACGAGATCCTCGAGGGCTACCTGAACCAGATCAACTTCGGGCACGGCTGGTACGGGATCGAGACGGCCTCGCAGAACTACTTCGGCAAGTCCGCCAGTCAGCTCAACCTTCCGGAGGCGGCGATGCTCGCCGCGCTGCCGAAGGCGCCCTCGCGCTACTCGCCGTTCCTCCATCCCGAGGCGGCGTTGCAGCGGCGGAACCTGGTACTCGACCTGATGGTGCAGCAGGGGTATCTGGGGCGAGCGGAGGCGGAGGCGGCGAAGGCGTATCCACTTCCCCGCTCGCGCACCAGCGGACCGGAGGACCAGATTGCGCCGTACTTCGTCGAGTGGGTGCGCCGAATGCTGGACGAGCGTTTCGGTGAGGACCTGTACCGGGCCGGCTTTCGGAT
Organism: Gemmatimonadales bacterium; assembly: GCA_050050535.1. Taxonomy (GTDB): domain Bacteria; phylum Gemmatimonadota; class Gemmatimonadetes; order Palauibacterales; family KS3-K002. The sequence goes on from JASFTY010000484.1 coordinate 1,795, forward strand.
CTACACGACGCTCGACCTGGAGATGCAGGCGATCGCCGACTCGGCGCTCAAGGCACAGCTCACGCTGCTCGAGTCGCTGCGCGAAGAGTACGAGCACATGACCTACGAGGAGGCGCTAGAACTGCCGCCTGACTCGATCGACTGGCACCAGACGCCGTACCTGCAAGGCATGTTCGTGGCTCTCGATCCGCAGACCGGGTACGTGCGGGCCCTGATCGGTGGCCGCGACTGGAACCACTCGAAGTTCAACAGGGCGACACAGGCGATGCGACAGGCCGGGTCGGCCTTCAAGCCCTTCGTCTACACGGCGGCGTTGGCGAGCGATTATCCGGTCTCGTACGTGATCTACGACGCGCCGCTCGAGCTGGACCAGTACGACCCCGACGGTGATTCGACCTGGATCTGGTCGCCGAAGAACTACAACAATCGGTTCAACGGCCCGATGACACTGCGCGACGCGCTGCGCCGGTCGATCAACGTAGTGACCGTGAAGCTGTCGCAGGAGATAGGCATGGAGTCGGTGGGCCAGCTGGCGCGGCGGATGGGTATCAGCACTCCGATCCCGCGGGTCGCCGCGGCCGCGATCGGTGCCGCGGACGTCTTGCCGCTACAGCTGGTCGAGTCGTTCACAACGTACGCCAACCTCGGTGTTCACGTCACACCGCAGCCGATCCTGCGGATCGAGGACAAGACGGATCGCGTCATCTGGGAGGCGGAACCGAAACGGGAACGCATCCTCGACCCGCAGACCGCGTGGATCATGCTTACGATCCTGCGGGATGTGGTGAATACGGGGACAGCGTATCGGATTCGGCAGGACTACCTGGCGCCCGAGATCCCCGCCGCCGGGAAGACCGGGACGACGGATGACGAGACGAACATCTGGTTCGTCGGCTTCACGCCGGACCTGCTGGCGGGCGTCTGGATCGGCCTGGATGAGCCACAGCCGATCTTCACCGGCGCGGTGGGTGGGGCGCACGCGGCACCCGTATGGGGTGCCTTCATGCAACGGGTCTACCAGACCCGGCCGATACCGGAGCCGTGGGAAGCGCCGGGCGGCCTCGTCTACCGAACGATCGACAAGCTGAGCGGCAAGCTGGTCACCGAGTACTGCCCGCTGGACGGCGTCTACACCGAGGTCTATCTACCGGGCACCGAGCCGCTGGAGGAGTGTGACTTGCACCAACCGACGCCGTGGGGGCTGCCGCCGCCCGGCAGGTAAGTGACTCGGGGACCGGGGGATTCGGGGACTGGGTGCATGCGAGTTGAGAATCCGAGGCATCCGTGGAATCCGTGGAGTCGGGTCGGCGCCGGGGGACCGCGCGCTCCGGTCGCCCCGGCAGTCGCGGTCGGTAATTTCCTCAAGGAGATCGGGCAGCGCAGCTGCAGACTCGGCCCAAGGATTCGAGCCGGGTCGCTAGAACCAACTCCGCGCGCCGGTCCCCCGGCACCTCCCTGGCACAAAGCTTCCGATCGTTCTTCAGCGACCTGCTAATCCCGAATCCCCAAGTCCCGAATCCCGGACCCCCATCTCCCTACCGACACTCCATCAGGCAAGAGGCCTCACGCATGAGCACCTCGATCCCCTCGACGGTCTTCGGGGCGCTGG
>JASFTY010000485.1:0-3376 GCA_050050535.1 Gemmatimonadales bacterium
CGTCGTCGTCAGCGATCTTTTGCCCGGCGGTGTGATCTTTGTGTCGGCGACGCGAGGCGCGTCGGAATCCGGTGGTGTGGTCACCTGGCCGGCCCTTCCCAGTCTGGTCAGCGGCGCATCGGTGATCGACACGGTGAAGATCGTGGCAGCGGCGCCGGGATCGCTGGTCGACATAGCCAGCGCGGCGGCGACGACGTCCGATCCCGACGACTCGAACAACGACGGCAGCGCGTCAGAGGCGCGGGTGACCACCACGGTCGGTGAACAGGCCGATATTCAGGTGGTGAAGTCCGGGCCTGCAAGCGTACTGCCCGGCGACACGATCACCTACGTCATCACGTTTACTAACAACGGCCCGTCGAGCGCCAGCGACGTTGTCCTGACGGACCCGTTGCCGACGGGCGTCTCGTATCTTAGGTCCTCTCGCGGAGCGACCGAGTCGGGAGACGTAGTCACGTGGCCGGCCTACGCGACGCTCGCCGTCGATGAGTCGTTCACCGACACACTAGAGGTGCTGGCGCCGTCATCTGGTCCGATTGAGAATGCGGCGACGGCGACGGCAGCTACCAGCGACCCCGACACGGACAACAACACGGGCCGCCACACGACGACGATCCTGCAACCCGATCTGGCGCTGACGAAGGAATCGACCGGTGACTTCGAAGTCGGCGAGCCGGGCAGCTACATTATGACCGTGACGAACGAGGGCCCGATCAGCACGATCGGCCCCATCACGCTAGCCGATACATTGCCGGCGGGTCTGACCTACAACTCCCACGCGGGCGACGGCTGGGACTGCACGGTGGCGGCTGAAATCGTGACCTGCACGTACCCGGCCGCCTTGGCCGCGGGCGCGAGCACGTCTCTCACTCTGACAGTGGATGTCGGCGCCGCTGCAGTGCCCGGGGTCACCAACCGGGCAGTGGTGAGCACCGAGGGCGATAGTGACGGCGACGACGACGCGAGTTCCACGACGACGACGGTCGCCTCGGCCGCTCAACTCTTCCTCGACAAGACGGCGTCGCGCGGCGACGTGGCGATCGGTGACTTCGTGGACTACTCGGTGCGTGTGCAGAACGTCGACAATGATCCGGCCACCGACGTCGAGGTGCAGGACAGCCTGCCGGCCGGGTTCACGTACGAGAGGGGCAGCGCCCGGGTAGACGGGGTACCGATCGGCGATCCGGTGGGAAGTCCTGGCCCGCATCTGGTATTCGACATCGGCGTGATCCCGGCAGGCGAGACCGTAACGCTCACCTATAGAGTGGAAGTGGGCGCTGGTGCGAGCACCGGCGACGGAGTGAATAGGGCGGTGGCGTGGAGCCCGGCGCTCGGCGCTTTCTCGAACGAGGGCAAGGCAAAGGTCATGCTGCGCGACGATGTATTCGGCGACGAAGGCATCATCGCGGGTAAGATCTTCGTGCACTACGTCGACGATATCGGTGGGATCGGCGTGCCGGGCGTCAGAGTCTATCTCGAGGATGGAACGTCGGCAGTCACAGACGCCGAAGGTAAGTACCACTTCACCGGGATCAGCCCGCGCCTGCACGTGGTAAGGGTAGACGAGAGCACGTTGCCGGCAGGCGCCGAGCTGGTCGTGTTGTCGAACAGGCACGCTTGGGATGCGCGCAGCTTGTTCGTCGACTTGAAGAAGGGTGAGTTGCATCGCGCCGACTTTGCCATCGCCGCGACCCCGGAGGTGCTGCAGGCGGTGAGCGTCCGACAGCAGCGGGGCGATCCGAACGCAGCGATCCTCGAGGGTTCGGGAGTTGCCTCTGAAGAGGATGTCGCCGAGCCCGACTTTGCAGAAGGGACCGAGGAATGGACGTTCTACCGACTTCTCCCGGATAGCACGCTAAACGAGATGACCTCGGCTCTGCCGGTGCTGAGGCCGCGCGATCCCGACGGTATTGACCCGCTGAGCGAGGGCGCCCTCCGCATCTGGGTGCCCGAAATCGCGATGCCGGCGGACGGTCTCACGCATGTGCCCGTGCGCGTCCGCCTCGAGCCCGTCGGCCGTGAACAGGTGCCGTCGCGAACGACGATCACTCTGGAAACCAGCCTCGGCCGCTGGGATGTTGTGGACGAGAACCCCAGGCTGTCCGGAGTACAGGCAACGCTCGAGGGTGGCAACGGCGAGTTCATGCTCGTGGCGCCGGCGCAGGCGGACACTGGGCTGGTGAGAGTGACGGCGGGGGGCTACAGCGACCGGGCGCAGCTCGCCTTCAGGCCGGCGCGGCGCGGGCTCTTTTTCGCCGGCGTAGTTGATGCGCGGGTCGAACTGCGCTCTCTCGCCTTGAGCGAGCTGGGGGCCGCCACCCGGCGCGATCGCTTCGAGGACGAGCTCAACGAACTCGCCGTCGACAGCGACGACGGCAGATTCCGCGCTGAGACTCGGGCGGGGCTCTTCCTGAATGGCGAAGTGCTGCGTGACTATCTGGTTACGGTGCACTTCGATTCGGAAGCGGATGGACGCAGTCGCCTGTTCCGTGACATCCGGCCGGATGAGCTGTATCCGATCTACGGCGATGCGTCCATCCAGGGCTTCGATGCTCAGTCGACCAGTCGCTTCTATGCGCGTGTCGATCGGGAGCGGTCCTCGCTGTTGTACGGCGACTTCATTACGCCGCCGGCGACCGGAGAACGACAGCTCGGCGCGTATTACCGCAGTCTGACCGGTGTCCTGGGCCATGTCGAGAAGAACCGGTTCACGGTCAACGCCTTCGCGAGCCGCGGCGACGATCGCCAGGTCATCGATGAGATTCCGGGTCAGGGCATATCGGGTCCGTATCAGCTGAGCCGCCCGGACGGGCTGATCAACAGCGAGCGGGTCGAGATCATCACGCGCGACCGGAACCAGCCGGCCGTCATCTTGAAGGCCGAGCCGCAGGCGCGATTTGCCGACTACACGCTGGAGCCGCTGAGCGGCCGGTTGGTGTTCAGGCAGCCCGTCCCGAGTCTCGACAGCAACCTGAACCCGATCTCGATCCGCGTCACTTACGAGGTCGAGCAGGGCGGCCAGGAGTTCTGGGTCTACGGAGCGGACGCGCAGGGCAGGGCGGCGGATCGTATAGAGCTGGGTGGTAGCCTGGTCCGCGACGACAATCCGGCCGGCACACAGGAGGTCTACTCGGCCAACGCGACGCTCAAGTTGCGCGATGACCTCTTCCTGGTCGGCGAGTACGCCTGGAGCGACAGCGCGAACATGAGCAGTGGCGACGGTATGCGATTGGAGGTCCGGCACGTTACGCAGCGCCTCCAAGCCCGTGCTTTCTTCCTCGATACCGACACGAGCTTCGCTAACCGTTCGTCTGCGCTCGGCCGCGGTAGGCGCGAGTTGGGTCTGCGGGCCGACGGTCTGTTCGACGAAAAGACG
>JASFTY010000486.1:0-3370 GCA_050050535.1 Gemmatimonadales bacterium
TGAGGTGGTGCTCTACGTCTATTCGGACGCCGACGCCGGAACCGTGCGCTGGGCGCTCGAGCAGAACTAGCGCTCCCTTGCCAGCTGCCCGCGCCAGGCGCTATCCCTAGTACGCGCCTCACTCGTGGGAGGACCCGATGCCGTCGAACCTCTGGACTCCGGAGCGCTTCGAGCAGATCGCCGACTACTTAGCCGACCGGCTGGTCCTCGAGTCGGCGGCGCTCGACATCTACGGTCAGCTCGCCGACGGCCCGCTCGGCGCCCTCGAGGTCGCCGACCGGCTGCGCCTGGAACCCGGAGCGACGCAGCTCTTCCTCGATGCGCTCGTCGCCCTCGAACTCCTGGTCAAAGACGGCCGCAAGTACTCCAACAGCGAGGTGGCGGACCGCTACCTGGTGCCCAGCTCACCTGAGTACCTCGGCCACCGCCTGATCGTCGCCCAGCAGAACTGGGAGCTGTGGAGCCGCTTGCCCACCGGACTGCGCACCGGCAAGCGCCAGCGCGAGAGACGACTGTTCCTCGATGAGCCCGAGGCGACCCGTCACCTGCTGCTGTCAATCCATGCGCGCGCGCGATCCCGGGCCGCCGACATCTTGGGCCGCGGGCTGATCGACCTGCAGGGCTGCCGACAGATGCTCGACCTCGGAGGCGGCGCCGGCACCTACTCCATCGCCTTCTGTCGCGCCTACAAAGACCTCCGGGTCACTCTGGTCGACCGCCCCGTCGCGGCCGCCGTCGCCAGGGACGCCGTCGCCTCCGCGGGCCTCGAGGACCGCATCAGCATCCTCGAATACGACGTAGACGAGCGCGAGCTGCCCAGCGACTACGACTTCATCTGGATGTCCAACGTCATCCACAGCCGCAGCTACAACGCGAATCGCGCGCTCCTGGAACGCCTCTTCAACAGACTGCAACCGGGTGGCAAGATAGCGATCCAGGACATGATCATGGACGAGACACGGACGCGCCCGGCGCGCGGCGCCGTCTTCTCCCTGCATATGCTGCTCAACAACGGCGTTGGACGCTGCTATACGTTCCAGGATATCCATACCTGGCTGGCGGGCGCCGGATACAGCGATGTGCATTGGATCCGCGACGATGACGAGGACCAGACGATCGTGAGGGCGACCAAATGACCGAACACGGCACGGAGAGCGCGCGGCTGCTCGAGCTACACGAGGCGCACGTCAAAGCGTGGAACGAGTTCGACCTCGGAGCCCTCGGCGAGATCTACGATCCCGACTGCTACATCTTCGATACGATCCCACCCCCCGTCTTCCGCAATCTCAGGGAATTCCTCGAACACATGACCCCGGCGCTCCAGTCGTTCAACGCGTTCACGCTGCGCACCTACGATCACGTCGTGCGCGTCGACGAACGCCGCGACGACCGCATCGGCTGGATTGCCTCGCGCTATGAGCTCGAAGCGCGCCGCGGCGAAGGCGTTCACCGCCGCTGCGGACGCTGGACCGAGATATATGAGAAGGGCGACGACGGGTGGAAGCTCGTCCACCTCCACTCGTCCGACGATCCGGAGGAGCGCTAGAGATCAGAAGAGCGACAGCTGCGAGCTCAGCTCGTCGGGATCGGTAACCGGCTGGCCCAATCGCTGAAGCAGCCGCCGCGCACTCGCCGGTGAGTGGCCCTCGTAGTGGTTGTTGTAGAAGCCGTAGATCTCCCGCACCTGCCCCGACAGCTCCCTCAGGACCCTCGACCAACCCAGAATCTCCGCCGACCGATCGAACCGCGCCTGCGAGTAGTCGGCCAGCTGCGGCCGGTCGCCCAGCCACCGGAAGTAGGCGAGCTGCGCCGTCGGGCTGAGCGCCGCCTCCATAAGCCGTTCCCGCTCGATCCAGGGGCCATCCGACAGAGCGTGCGCCACGCCCGCCGAGCGCAGCGCATCGTACGTTCGCTCCTCCAACCAGTCCGGATGGCGGAACTCGACCGCGAACTCGATGCCCGGCGGCAGCCGCCGGAGGAACGACTCCAGCGCCGGACGGTCCGCCGGCGTGAAGTCGGGCGGCAGCTGCACTAGGATGACGCCCAGCTTGTCCTCGAGCAGCTCCGCCCGCTCGCAGAACGTTTTCAGCACCTCATCCCCGCCGCGCAGCCGCAGCTCGTGCGTCAACTCGCCGGGTAGCTTCAAGGCGAAGCGGAACGATTCCGGCGTCCGATCCTGCCAGCCGAGGAAGTGGGAGGCCGGCGGCACGGCGTAGAACGAGCTGTCGACCTCGACGGCCGAGAACGCCTTCGCGTAGACCGACAGGTACTGCGAACTCGGCGTGCCCTCCGGGTAGAAGGGGCCCCTCCAGTCGGGATACGACCAGCCTTGTGTTCCGATGTGATACTTCGCGCCCACCAACCGTCAGCTCCGCTGCGGTCGCGACGGCCGCAACTCGACGCGACTGGGAAGAGCACGGTCCTCGTGCGCCAGCAGCTGGATGACGGCCCTGGCCACATCGTCGGGCGCGAGCTTCCACGACTCGCCGCTCGGCTCCCTGTCGTTGAAGTGGGTATCGACGCTGCCCGGCATGACGCAGCTCACGCGGATCCCGTGATCCCGCAGATCGAGCATCAGCGCCTCCGTGAAGCCTAGCAGACCGAACTTCGACGCGTTGTACGCCGTGCCGCCGGCGAAGGCGTAGCGGCCGGCCAGGCTGGCGACGGTGATGATCCAACCGCCGCCCCGCTTCTTGAGCTCGGGAACCGCCTCATGGCAGCAGTGATAGACGCCGGTCAGGTTGGTGTCGATCACCTGGTGCCAGACGTCCGGCTCGATCTCGTCAACCGGCCCGAACCCGCCACCGACTCCGGCGTTGGCGATCAGGATGTCGAGACCACCGAATTCGGCGACCGCCGTGGCCATCAGGCCCTTCACGTCCTCCAGCTTCCGGACGTCAGCCGCGATCCCCAGCGCCCGGCCGCAGCCGCCCGAGCCCAACTCCTCCGCTGCTCGCAAAGCCTCGGACTCGTCCCGCGAGCAGAGCGCCACATCGGCCCCAGCCTCGCACAGCGCCCTGGCGATCGCCCGTCCGATCCCTTTGCTACCGCCCGTCACGACGGCCACCTTCCCCTCGAGATCTCCCATACTCAAATCTCCAATCACCTTCCAGCGGGCCCACCCGCAGCTCCGACGAGCGTTGTGGCCGGCAGCAGCGCCGGCACGATCCAAAAATGTGCCAGGCGCATGATCCGGGCCCGCTGCGCCGCCATGCCGTTCCTATCGCTGTAGTCGGCAGCCGTGACAATCACCGTGTCGAGTTCTGGAACGACGAATATGTGCTGTCCCCCGTAGCCAGAGGTATAGGGCACGTCATAACCGCTCATCTCCTCGTACCACCACTGATATCCATACCGCACGTCGCCCGAG
>JASFTY010000487.1:0-3363 GCA_050050535.1 Gemmatimonadales bacterium
AGTACCGCTACGGTATCGCCGCCCACGTCGAGGGCGGTGCGGTGAGCGATGCCGTCGATCCCGCGGGCCAGGCCGCTGACGATGGTGTAGCCAGCGCGCACTAGCCCGACCACCAATGAGACCGTGGCATCACGACCGTAAATGGAATACCGCCGGGTCCCGACGACGGCGATGCCGGGCCGCTCGAGCAGCTCGAGGCGTCCTCGCACGTATAAGGTCGCTGGCGGCTGCGGGAGGTTACGCAGCGCGCTCGGGTAGCACTGGCCATCGAGCTCCAGGATGCTCGGCGCGGTCATGCGCAGCAACGTGAGCGCCGGCTATCAACACAACGTCACCAACCCGGTCACGCCCGACCCGACAGCTTTTCCACATCCAGCCGCCCATACGGTTGGCCGACCGTGCGTGCCGAGGTCCGAGGCCGGCGCGCCGGACACGTCCTGCGTCTTGCGATGGGGCGAAGCGAACCTTAGGCTCACCGCAACGCGATCGCATCCGACAGTGAGCAGTCGTGCGTGCCGACATAATCTCGCATCGCGTCGGCGCAGTCTGTGCTGTTATTCGCTTAGGATAACGGTTCGCGCACTCTACCCGGTGGTCAATGAGCGACAAGGTGAGCTGTCCCGCGTGTGGTCGACCGGTCGATAGCGGCGACGCCTTCTGCGGACATTGCGGCGCCGCCGTTGCAGGCCCGCCACAGCCGCAGCAGGAACGCGGCGCGGCGCCGGAACCGGAGGACCGGGACTCCGCGACCGCCGGCGCCCCGGTATCCCCTGCGCCCGCCGAGTCCGCCCCCGCCCCAGGCGGCGAGCAGACCGGAGAGAGGGAGACTCCGTGGGAGCCCGTGCTCGAGCAGTTGCGGGCCGTTACCCAAGGGCGCTACGAGATCGAACGCGAGCTTGGCCACGGCGGCATGGCGGCCGTGTATCTCGCGCATGAGCTCGCGCTGGACCGCCGCGTCGCGATCAAGATCATGTCCCCCGCGGTGTTGATGGAGCGGGGCACCGTCGGCCGCTTCAAGCAGGAAGCGATCACGATCGCGGCGCTCAAGCATCCCCACATCGTGACCGTGCACGCGGTCGAACACCACGATCAGCTGCACTTCTTCGTGTTGGACTACGTCGAGGGCGGATCGCTCGAGAACGTCATCCGCCGGACGGGTCCGCTACCGATCCCGGTGGTCTGCGCCTGGCTGGCACAGGTGGCGAGTGCGTTGGAGTACGCGCACAAGCGGGGGGTCGTCCACCGGGACATCAAGCCGGCGAACATCCTGCTCGACGCTGAAGGTGACGCGATCGTCACCGATTTCGGCATCGCGAAAGTCACGCAGAAGAAGGGGTTCACCGCCACCGGCTTCGCGATCGGCACACCGAGCTACATGAGTCCGGAGCAATGTCTCAGCGAGACGGTGACGGGAGCCTCCGACCAGTACGCGCTGGGCATAGTCGCCTACGAGATGCTGACCGGCGCGCCCCCCTTCAAGGGCTCCGTCTTGGAGGTGATGACGGCGCACAGCCAGACACCGCCGCGGCCGCTGACGCAACTGCGCCCCGACTGTCCGCAACCGCTGGCGGCGGCCGTGATAAGGATGCTGGCGAAGGACCCGTCGGCACGCTGGGGTAGTCTGGCGGAAGCCGTCGCCGCCTACGGGGGCGCCCCACCGGGGTTGCACGATCCCGTGCGCCAGACGATGGCGGCGCTGGCCCGCGGCGAAGGACCGTCGGATCGCGGCGCTGCACGTCCGGTTGCGCCGTCGGTGCCCGGGCTCACCACGTCCGCCATCCGTCAGCTACTGGTGCGGCACCGACGCACCTTCGGACTGAGCACGGCGGCTGTCGCCGTCGCGGCCGCCGCGCTGATGGTAGTAAGCCGATTCTCTGGCGGCCCGACCGAAACGGATCCGCTCCCGTCCGCTGCGGTCGTTACGTCCCTCGAGATCGCGCCCCTTCCCCAGCCACTGGACTCGGGGCAGACGCTGCAGCTGTCCGCGACCCTACTCGATTCGGCGGGCGACACCGTGCACGGTGAACTGGTGGAGTGGACCTCCAGCGATGAGCGCGTCGTCCAGGTCAGCGACGGTCGGCTGGAGGCGCGCGGGCCGGGAACGGCGAGCGTCTCGGCGAGCGGCGGCGGCGAGACTCGCTCGGTGGAAGTCGAGGTGCGGCGAATCGCATCGCCGGTCACGGGCGCAACGGTGGCGACCGTAAGGCTCGAGCCGCGCGCGCTCTCGCTGACGGTGGCCGAAGTGGGTTCGCTGTCGGCGACGGCGCTGGACGCAGCGGGGCGGAGGCTGTCGGGTCGACGGGTCTCGTGGTCCGTGACCGACCCCACCGTGGCCAGCGTCTCGGCCGATGGCCAGGTCCGTGCCCTGGCGCCGGGTACGACCGAGATCGTCGCGACGATCGATGGCCGCAGCGCCCGGGCGACGGTCACCGTGACCGCTGAAGCCGTCGCCGCCGTGACGCTGAGCCCCGCCAGCGTGCATCTGCAACCGGGGGCGACGGCACAGCTGAGCGCGACGGTCGTCGGCGTGCGGGGATCGCGGCTCGACGGGCGCCCGCTCGAATGGCGCTCCTCGGACGAGACGGTGGCAACAGTCTCCGCTGCGGGGATCGTGACGGCCGTCAGCGCCGGTACGGCGACGGTCTCGGCGACGGCCGGGGGCCGCACGGGGCAGACGACGGTGACCGTCGAGCGTGCTCCTCAACCCATCGACGATGCGGAAGCCGCTCGTCAGATCGGTGCTTGGATCGAGGCCTTCGCCCGGGACCTCGATGCGGCGCTCCGCGCCGGGGATCTGGCGGCGGTGCGCGCGGCCTATCAGGCAGCGATGCCGGCTGCAGACGTCACCGAGTGGGAACGGCGGTTCCAACTGGATGCGCGCTGGAGGGCGAGTCTGGCGCGGACCTATCCGGCGCGGCGCGTGGGGGGCAGCTGGGTGAGCGACTTCGAGTTGGAGATCGAGGTGGAGGCCGCCGGCCGCACCACATCCGGGCCGCAGAGATTCCTCGCCGTGTTCGAGCCGCAGGACGGGCGGCTGGCGGTCACGTCATTGGAGATGAGGCTGTCCGAGGAGTAGTGACGGTCAAGATCGACGGCTAGCCGGGCCCAACCAGCAGGACCGTGAGCTCCCGCGGCGCGGCATTCTCACCTGTGACTCTCAGCGTCGCCTCCGTGTCCTCCGTCACCGCCGCCTCCGCCGGCTTGATCGCGACAGTCAGGGTCGCGGGTGCGATACGACTGTCGAGCAGCACGAACAGCCAGTCCACCGCGGTCACGTCGGTCACCGAGAGCTCGCGCAGCGTCCGGCTCCCGAGGTTGGTGACCGCGACCGTCTGCGCGGGGACGGCGTCCTGGGCCGAAGTC